>NZ_JBAHZZ010000163.1:0-9948 GCF_037132785.1 Flavicella sp.
TTGACAAAATGGGAAAAACGATTTAATAAATTAATTGGTAAAACAAGGTTTAAAGTGGAGCGAACTTTTGGAGGAATAAAGTTATGGTTTAAAGGTGGAATTGCAAGATACAGAGGTATGGAAAAAATGCATACTCAAAATCTGATGGAAGCTATTTGTTACAATTTATATAGAAGTCCAGGGATAATTGCCTCTAATTATGAAAACTAAAGGAAAATGAACCAAGAAAGAGATCCATAACTAACATAAACAATGAAAATAAGGAAAAAAAACATAAATTTTAGATTAAAAAAGTCAAAATTGAAATCTAAAATTGATCAGAGCATTATGTAACGGTCTTAACTGTTATATTTAATGACACTAAGATACAGAAACTAAATGACTAACTCAGAATATTTTAATGCCCTATCATAAAAAACAACTCTCTTTTATTGAAAAATTAGTATCTAAACTCAATTAATTCTTAAATGGAAAGACTTCAAGTTTTTCTCCATCAAAAACGCCGTAGGTAAAATAAGTAATCCAATCACCGAGGTTTACATATTCAGATTTTTCTCCTATTTTAAGGGTCATAGGTAAGTGACGGTGTCCAAAAACAAAATAATTATAGTGTTTTGTTTTTAAAATTTCTTTGCAGTATTGCACTAGCCATTCATTTTCTGCACCTAAATACTTTACATCTTCATCGCCAGAAATCAATTTATTTTTAACGGATAAGTGTTTGCCTAAAGCAACACCAATATCTGGGTGTAACCATCTAAAAAGCCATTTACAAAGAGGACTGGTAAATATTTTTTTCATGCGTTTATATCCAAAGTCACCAGGACCTAAACCATCTCCATGACCAATTAAAAAGGTTTTATTTCCTAAAGTAAATTCTTTAGGTTCGTGGTAAACAGGAATATTCAATTCTTTTTCAAAATAATCTTCCATCCACAAGTCGTGATTCCCAACAAAAAAGTGAATGGGCACCCCATTATCTCTAATTTCTGCAAGCTTTCCTAATACACGAATATAGCCCTTAGGCACTACGTTTTTGTATTCGAACCAAAAATCAAATAAATCGCCCAACAAAAAAATTACTTCAGCGTCTTCTTTGATCATATCTAACCATGCTACAAATTTTTTCTCGCGTATTTTACTTTTTTCAATAGTAGGAGCTCCAAAATGTTGATCGGAAGCAAAATATATTTTCTTATTAGAGACCAAATTATTTTTTGTTTTAGACAAAGATAAGAATAGTTCCAGCTTTGTTTTTAAATTATTGAATATCCCTTATGTCTTTAGGATTTCTTAATCTATTATTGATGTCCGTTCGAGTTATTTTCGATAGAAAACACAGTAGAGAACAGCTTTTTAACTCAAAAAAATTATTTTACATATGTGTAAATTTCACTAGAATTGTCAAAATTTCATCCAAATGAACAACGGTTTATTGAATACTATCTAATTCCAAAACTTTTAATAACATAAGGTCTTTTCTCCCGTTGATTTCAAAAAATGCTGTTTCATTAAAAACTTGTCTTGCAATCAGTGCTTTTAAATAATGACTTATTTTTTCTCTCTTATCATTCGACAAAACTTCTTCTGAATCAAGTTCTTTTAAAAATAAATCCAATATTTCTTCTTGCTGTAAAATATCTTGATCGTAATTTTCAAAACCTTTGGCAGACATTTCCTTTCTTCTCTTATCTGCATATTCAAAAGAAAACGAATTCAATTTATAATAATATCTGTTCTCTAAATATAAAGTAGTGTCTACTGCAACAAAAACATCAGGAATAATTCCTCCACCACCATATACTACCTTCCCTTTTGGGGTGATATACTTTAAAGAGTCTACTACTTTTATACTGTCTTTAGAAAGCAACTCTCCGTTTAAAATTCTGTTTTGATAATCGTGTGCATAATTTTCACCATCATTTAGTTTATACGGCTTTTGGATAGATCTACCTGTTGGCGTATAATAACGTGCAATTGTTAAACGTACAGCCGATCCGTCTCCTAATTTCATTTCTTCTTGCACCAGCCCCTTTCCAAAAGAACGACGCCCAATAATAACGCCCTGATCATTGTCTTGCAGAGCACCAGCAAAAATTTCACTTGCTGAAGCAGAACCTTCATCTATCAACACATACACAATACCTTCTTCAAAGCTCCCCTTTTTTTTGGTGAAAAACTCGTCTTTTTTACCTTTGTTGTTTTTCGTGAAAACAATCAATTTTCCTTCTTCTAAAAACTCATCGATAATCGAATTTGCAATATGAATAAACCCTCCTCCATTTTGACGTAAATCAAATACTAAATTTTTAGCCCCTTTTACTTTTAAAAGAAACAATTGAGCACTTACTTCATCATAAGAGGTAGCAGCAAAACGATCTAGTTTTAAATAACCCAGACTATCGTTTAACATATAGGCAACCTCTGCACTTAAGATGGCTACTTTATTTCTTCTAATAGAAATTGGAATTAAATTTTCGAATCCTTTTCTGTAAATTTGTAAATCAACAAAGGTATTGGCGGGGCCTTTTAAAATTTTCACAATCTCTAAATTACTCATTTTTTTCGCGAATAAAGTATCTTTATCAGCAATCAAAATTCTATCACCAGCTAAAACTCCGGCTAATGCACTCGGTCCTCCTTTAATTACATGGGTCACAACCAGCGAATCATTATGCATAAAAAACTGCACTCCAATTCCTTCAAAATTACCTTTTAAATTTTCATGACTCACAGAATAAATGTCTTTGGGAAAATATACAGAATGAGGATCTAGATTAGAAATAATATCTGTAATGACATCGTCTAAAATGTTTTCTGTATCTACTTTGTCAACATAATCCTGCTCAATAAACTGAAGGAGTTTTTGTATTTTTAGTTCACTTTTGTTCCCTATAAAAAAACTAGTACCCGAAGGGAAATTTAGTGTAGAGCCTAAAAAAATTCCGAATACAATTGCAAATGCTAAATACAACGGGAAATTGTTTTTATCCTTCATAACCATCGATATGTTCAACCTCAATTCCGGCTTGTATTAAAAAATCAACACCTGATAAATCTTTATACGCATTCGCAAAAACCACACGTTTGATGCCTGCCTGTAATATTAATTTACTACAATCTCTACACGGAGACAGTGTAATATATAAAGTAGCGTCTTTTGAAGATTGCGTAGAAGCGGCTACTTTTAAAATAGCATTGGCCTCTGCATGTAAAACCATCCATTTGGTGTTTCCGTTTTCGCTTTCACAACAATTATCAAAACCTGTCGGTGCTCCATTAAAACCATCAGAAATAATCATTCTTCCTTTTACTATCAATGCTCCTACTTGTTTCCTTTTACAATGAGATAATTTTCCCCACTCAAAAGCCATGTTGATATACGCTTTATCGTATTTTAATTGTTTCTTTTTCGTCATAATATGTAATAAATTCTCACTTAGAGACATCCTAAAAAAAATATTTAGGCTTAAGAGATATCAAAAGTCGTGAATCTTAAGGAAAGTGCCAAAAAACTATCGAGTAATAAATTTAAAACAAGTATTTTATAAAGGGATCATATCTTTCCATCAACATCGGTATTATAATTCCTATTACAATAGATGAAATTACCAAAATCCAATCTTTTTTAGAAATTTTAAAAATAGGCGTAAGTAAATGATATAAAGCAACGATAACAACAACAATAATAATTTGCGCCAACTCAATTCCTAAAGAAAATTCTATTAGTTCGAAAAATTTAGAATCTAAGTCTGAAATTAGCATTTTAAAATAATTAGAGAACCCTAATCCGTGAATCCAACCAAAGCAAAACGACAAAAACAACAATCCCTTAGAATTTGCATTTGTTTTTACTCCAGTAAAAATATTTTTTACCGCAGTTAATAAAATTGTTAACGGAATTAAAAACTCTACTAAATCAGAATTTGTATATACTATTTTATAAGAAGATAAAGCCAAGCTAAAGGTATGACCTATGGTAAAAACAGAAACCAACCACAACATATTCTTCCACTGCTTAAACGAAAAAGAAACCACCAAAACAATTAGAAATAAAATATGGTCATAAGCTTGAATATCTAAAACATGCCTATATCCTAATTCAAAATACAGTAAAAAATCATTCATGGTATTGTTTTTGGTCAAATGTAAAAAACTTATTAAGAGTTGCTCTATATTTAGGAAAAAGCTTTAGATTATTTTAATAAATTCAAATCTTCTTAAATTTTTAAATTAATATTGCATAACTAATAAAATTATCCAGTATCATGAAGTTAAATATTCTTTTTTTTAGTGCTTTATTTTTAATCCTTTCTTGTAAAGATAGTCCTAAAAAAGATAATAAAATCCAAGAAAAGACTCAAGAAAAAACAAAAAAATCACCTGTAGTAAAAGTTGTAGACACTACTAGTAATATGATGTTTTTTAAGGGAGGGATGATTCTAATAGGATCGGAAAATGGAGGGTCTAATGAGGCTCCTGTTTTTGAAACACAAGTAGCTTCTTTTCATTTGGATAAAAACTTAGTTTCAGTTGCTGATTTTAGAAAATTTGTGGAAGCTACACATTACAAAACAGAAGCTGATAAATTTGGTGATTCAGGAGTGTTTTCATTTGATCAAGCACAATGGAAGTTATTAAAAGGTGCTAACTGGGAATATCCATTGGGTGAAACCAAACCTAAATCGTTAGATAATCATCCTGTAACGCATGTTAGTTGGAATGATGCCGAGGCCTATTCAAGCTGGATAGGAAAACGTTTGCCTACTGAGTTTGAATACGAGTTTGCGGCAAAAAATGGAGGAAACTATATTTATCCTTGGGGAAATACCGTATTAAAAGACGGTAATTATATGGCCAATGTTTGGCAGGGATTTTCAGTACAAGAAAGAACAGCTAAAGATGGATTTTTATTGACTTCTCCTATCGGGTATTATGGAGAAGCTCCAGCAGGTTTAACGGATATGGTGGGTAATGTTTGGCAATGGACCGAAAGTGTTTATACTTCTTATCCAGGAAACCCAAATCCAGAACCTATAAAACAAAATATAAGAACCACCCGTGGTGGATCTTTTATGTTTGACCAAGCTTTAGAAAAAAGTTTTACAACTACATTTAGAGCTAAAAACTCTACAGATACTTCATTGTTTAATCTAGGATTTAGATGTGCTAAATAATAATTGGTAATAAAATGAAAATTTTCAGATATAACAAATGACCTTAAAAAACCTAAATTTAATTGGAGTTCTTTTCCTGTTTTTAATTTCATGTAATTCTGAAAACAAAAAAGAGACTTATGAAAAAATTACTACTGCAAAACACACAACTATTTTTGCTTCAACAGATTCCATTCCTGATGCTCATTTTCTAGGAGATAAAACTTGTCAAGAATGCCATCAAGATCAGTTTAAAAAATGGCAAGGTTCTCATCATGATAAATCCATGGAGATTGCGACTCGAAAAACAATCTTAGCAGATTTTAAGGGTGAGATTTTTAAAAGTCAGGGGGTAACTTCTAGATTTTTTAATAGAGATGGGAAATTTTATGTAAATACTGATGGTCGTGATGGAAAAAATCACGATTTTAAAATTGAATATGTTTTTGGGATAACTCCATTACAACAATATATCGTAAAATTCCCTGATGGTCATTACCAATGTTTACGTACAGCTTGGGATACTCAGAAAAATATATGGTTCGACTTATACCCAGATTTTAAAGTGGTACACTCCGAATGGTTACACTGGTCTAGAGGAGGACTTAACTGGAATAACATGTGTGCTGATTGTCACTCTACCAACGTTCGTAAAAACTACAAACAAGAAGATCACAGTTACGACACTAAATATGCACTGATCAATGTAAGTTGTGAAGCTTGTCATGGACCGGGAAAACAACATGTTTCTGATGTGAAAACACTAGATGAAAATTATATAAATTCTGGCACACTACAGATGACTCTTAAAACACAACCTAAAGAATTGGTTGATCAGTGCGCACGTTGTCATATGCGAAGAGAAATGCTTACCGATCGATTTAATTTTGAAGGAACAATGTTAGATCATTACTATCCTCAACTGATTACAGAACCTACGTATTATGCAGATGGACAAATTTTAGATGAAGATTATGTATATGGATCTTTTGTACAAAGTAAAATGTACCACTACAATGTAACCTGTACCAATTGTCATGATGCTCATTCTTTAGAAAAAAAATTTAAAGGGAATAAATTATGTACTCAGTGTCATATTCCTCAAAAATACGATACTGAAGAGCATAGCTTTCATCAAAAAGGAACTGATGGCGCTTTGTGTATCAATTGCCATATGCCAGGAAGATTTTATATGGGTAACGATTTTAGGCGGGATCATAGTTTTAGAATCCCTAGACCCGATTTATCAGTTGCTCACGGCACTCCAAATGTATGTGTAGGTTGTCATACAGACAAAACAGATGAATGGGCGGCAGATGTGTTAGTAAAACTAAAAGGAGCGCCTAAAACCAATCATTTTTCAGATTTATTAATTCCTGGGCTTAAGGGAGCCCCAAATGCTCAAGCTTCTTTATTAAAATTAGCTAAAGATTCTATTTATCCTGAAATAGCCAGAGCTTCTGCAATTGTTCATTTGCCTAATTACAGTAATCAAGCGATAGTACGAAAACAATTATTGCAGTTTTTAAACGACAAATCACCTTTGGTGAGAGCAAGTAGCGTAGATGCTTTAAATGAAATTTCTGACCCAGCTAATGTAAACTATCTATTGCCGCTATTAATAGACGAAAAAAGAGCTGTTAGAATAAAAGCTTTTTCTGCCTTGGCTATTATGAATGAAAAAAATATTCCAAAAAAATATGCAAGCGTTTACGAAAAAGTAAAAAAGGAATATTTTATCTATTTAGATGGTATTTCTGATTTTGTAGGGGGAAGAATCAACAGAGCCAATTACATCTTAAAAAAAGGAGATTTGTTAGGAGCTATTAAAGGTTATGAAAGTGCTTTAGAAATCGATTATATTAACAATTTGGCTAGAACAAATTTAGCCAATTTATACTACCAAAATAGTCAGTTTGAAAAAGCTGAACAAGCATTTAAAACTATCATAAAACAAGAACCAAATTACGGAGCCACTTATTATTCTTATGGTTTATTATTGTCTGAATTAAAAAGAACTGAAGCTGCAATTATACAAATGGAATTGGCCACCGTTTTTATGGACGATAACCCGAGAACTTATTACAATTTAAGTTTGTTATACGACCTAAACAAGAATTCAACAAAAGCAGAAGTTACCATTTTAAGAGGTTTGAAAAAACTACCTGAAAATGAAAGTCTATTGTACCTATTGGCATATCATTATGCAAATAAAGGAGAAAAAGAGAAAGCTAAAAATATAACTTTACAACTAATAAAATTGTTTCCAAAAAATTCTCAATATTTTAATTTTTTACAACAATTGAATTAAAATTAAACGGAGTTAGATAAAATGTGCTTAGTAAAATAGCCTCATTTTTATTAGGAAGCTCAATAACCCGTATTTAGACAATATTTAAGGACTTTTTTATGGATTCATCTCGTTGTAAAAATGTTAATTTTTCTAAGAGAACTTGCTAATGATCTGTTTTTATATATATTTGCCAAATAAAAGACAATTTAGTCTTTTATTAAAAAATACAATTATGTTGACAATAACAAAAGAGTGTACTGTTGCGGATATCGTTTCAGATAATATTAAAACAGCGGATGTATTTAAGAGATATGGTATAGATTTTTGTTGTGGTGGAGGTGTATCTTTAGCTAAAGTTTGTAATAAAAAAGGAATAAAATATGATGTTTTATTTGAGGATCTTTCAAATGTCGTCAAAGTGAAAAATCAAGCAGAAAATTATGCGAGTTGGAATTTAGATTTCTTAATCGATCATATTGTAAATATTCATCATAAATATGTGTTAGATTCTATTGAAATATTAAATCAATATGTAAATAAGGTAGTGAGTGTTCATGGTCATCATTATACTGAGTTGCTTGAGATTCAAAAACTTTTTAAAGAAGTGTCAGAGGAGTTGACTTTTCATATGCAAAAAGAAGAAAAAATATTATTCCCATATATCAAGTATTTGGTTCAAATAGAAAAAGGAGAAGAAGTGTATAAAACACCAGGTTTTCAAAATATTCAAAACCCTATTCAAGTAATGGAAGAGGAGCACGAAAACGCAGGGGATATTTTTAAGAAAATTGCTGAATTAACGAATAATTATACTCCTCCAAATGAGGCTTGTAATACATTTAAAGCTTTGTATTCAAAATTACAAGAATTTGAAGAAGACCTTCATCAGCACATCCATTTAGAAAATAATATTCTACATACTAAAGCAAAAAAACTTGAAGAGAAACTGGTTTAATCTATAGAATTCCTCGAGGTCCTACCTCGGGGTAATTCATTCGTTCTGCTACATCTTTATATCCTGAAAATTTCTTTCCGTATCAGCCTTGACCTTTGTATACAGGGTGCCGATTGTTCTAATAGTTCATTATACATGGGAGCTTATATTATACCGAATAAATATCAAAACGATTGATTAAACTAGTTTCTATTTCCTTTATATTTCAATATAAAATAGAACCGTAACTAGAGCTATGCTTATATTTTTTATTTCATCTAAAGAAAAAAATAATTCAAATTTAGTATCAACCACTCTGAAATTCATTTAGTATTACTCTAATAAAACAAACAGGAGTGGCTAAATTTATTATGACCCATCAAAATGCAGTCAAGATATTTAAGTTAAAGGCATAAAAAAACCGTCTCCAAGCGGTGACGGTTTTTTATTTTTGATTGGATAACCACAACCAATCAAAATCAACTAACCAAACTTAATATGAACTTTTATTTATTTATATTTTTCCACTCAATTCTATTTTGATTTTCAGTCTTTTAAAGATTATATAAAATAATTTCCTTCAAATTTAAAACTGTTATTGAATTGATGTGAAATGACTCTACAATATTATCACTTATTACTGTTAATTCGAAAAATTATTCGTTAACACTATCACAACTCAATGTTAAAAATTTCAAGTCCTTATATTTCATCAATGTCACAAATTTCTTAACTTCCCTTTGCAATTCTTATTGACAAAGGCAATTTCCGTGCCAATTGTTGATTATTAAAAATAATAATGTCATTTTTTTCTGAGTGAAACTTTAAAAATTATCATTGTTAAATTCATTTCTACCCATATTAAATATTCATCTTATTAAAATCCAATTCCAGAAAGATTATTGTTATACAACTTTCCATTATCAAAAGACAAAGTAAAGATTATTAACCCTAATATATGTTATGTCAGACACTCATTTTAAACCTAATTTATCAGTGTTAAAATTTCTGGCTAATTCATTTCATCTATTGGAAAGGCAAGCTTATAGCCTGTGGTTATTGTGAATTTTCGGATAAACCCATTTATTGTAATAATAATCTTATGTAAGATTGAGAATAAAACAATCCTTCTCGTTCTCAATTCTATAAATTTCTTGAATTTAAGTAAAATAGAAGATCCAATTCTTCTCTTAAGCAATATTTTAGAAGCTTTAATTTTATTAACATCTTTGTTCTAATACCAGTTGTAACATAAATTTAAGTTTATAATGCCGCATTGAAAGCATTAATATAATGAGGATTTCCAGTTATAGACTTGATAGTTTCAGGACTCATTTTATTTACTGTTTCATGGAGCCAATTTGTTAAGCCTCCATTCAATAACTTAACGCAACAAATCTAAATTTATAGATTTGTAAAATGGCAGTAAAAAAACATAGACGACTTACTCGTAAAGAAAGAGTACAAATTGAGACTCTTTTAGATGAAAAAAAATCAAAATCCTACATTGCTAAAACTCTAAATAGAGCGCGTTCAACAATTAGCAGAGAAGTTAATAAATGGGT
>NZ_JBAHZZ010000164.1:0-11279 GCF_037132785.1 Flavicella sp.
CAACTCATGTAAGTAAATGGCATATACAAGCTTACTTTGATGAATTTTGTTTTAGAATTAATAGGTCACAATACAAAGAATCCATTTTTCATAAAACAATTCTTAGAATGGTACTACAAAAACCTAAATATCAAAAAAACACAAAACAGACACTAGGCGTTTAATTCAGAAAAACAATATACAGTAACAAAAAAGAGAGCTTTTAAGCTCTCTTTTTTATTTATAATTCTTGTCCCCAAAGATATTCAAATTCACAATCCGCATTGCTTTCATTTATTTTCACAAAAGTATCAGCAACATGCTCTTTATACCATTTTTCCATAGTATCTTCTTGTTTTTTTTGCATTGTCATTTTCTGAATCTTAACATAATCTCTAGAGAAGTCAGCTAAATGCGATTCTCTTTTCTCACGGATTACAATCAGCTTAAACATCTTCAATCCTTCTCTTGTTTCATCGTAAAAAGGTTCTGTAATCTCCCCTACTTTTAAAGAACTAATCCTTCCATACAGACTAGGATCCATCCTTGTCAACTCAAAACTAGCATCATTCGTCTCTGAGTTTATAATAATCCCTTTGTTTTGACGCGTTCCTTTATCCTGAGAGTATTTCATTACAGCCAAATCATATGTTAACTCATCAGCCAAAATACTATCTCTTATTTGTGAAATTTTATCTTTAGTTTTTTTTAACTCCTCTTCAGAAACCTTAGGCTGAATTAATATATGACGAACATCTAACTCTTGACCTTTAATTTTCTCTAATTGAATGATATGATAACCAAACATAGATTTAAATGGTTCTGAAATTTCACCTTCTTCTAAACTAAATGCCACCTCTTTAAATTCTTTAACGAACCCACTTTCTCTTGTTATGGTATACTTCCCTCCGTTCTGAGTAACCCCAGGATCCTCTGAATACAATACGGCCTTCATTCTCATACTAGATCCATTTATAACATCCTGACGAATTTCATTTAGTCTTTTGATAACCACTTCAATTTCTTTCTCAGAAGGTGTTACATGAATTGCTATTAGAGCCATTTCAATTTCAGCTCCAAATTCGGGTAAATTGTTTTGCGAATCTAAACTCCTAAAATAAACACGCACCTCCTCTGGCGTAACTGTTATTTCAGAAACAATATTTTGCTTTTCCCTTTGAATCAGGGTGTTTTCTCTTTCTATTCTAAGAAGCTCTTTCCTTAAATCATCTTCATCATCAAAACCATACATTTCATATACTTTTTCAATTGACCCTAACTGTTGCTTTAAATAAGCAATATTTCGCTCTACACCAGACTCAATTTCAGCATCACTAACAACTACACTATCTACTACTGCATGATGTGCTAATAATTTTTGTAACATTATCCGTTCTAACATTTCACAATCAGAAAGCGTTACTTTTCCTTCACTATTATTATGAATTTCTTGCTTGAATTTTTGTACATCAGAATCTAATACAATATTTTCACCTACTACGACTGATACCCCGTCAACTTTAATTTTTTGTCCCTGCATAGTAATAACCATAGCAAAAACATGAAATAATAATATTATTCTTTTAATCATCTTAATAAATTTCTAATTGTTTATTTTTTATTGCATCCTTAACCAATACCTCTTGCACTTTATGAATCAACTGAAGTTTTCGTTGCTGTAATACCATTTGCTCAATCGTTTTTGAAATATAACGAAGCGGAGCTATTTCACCTCTCTTAATAACATCATTTATGTAAACATAATAAATAAGCCCATTATAAGTTTTTGTAATAAATTTTTCCGCTTGCAAAACAACATTTTTATCATAGTTAATCAAAACAGGTAGTTTTTTTTGAACATCCTTATAACGAATCCATAGAGAATCACTTAAAAAACAGGATTCCATATCATTGGATTGTTCAGATAAAGTAAATGAAGCATTTCTCGACTTAGAAAAAAAAAGCTTTCTATATGCTGTTCTTTTTTTATGTTTTGGATCCAAAGCAATATACTTAAATTTCACCAATTCTTCATTAACTCTAAAACTCACTTTGTTCTTTTCATAATATGTCCTTATTTCGTCATTCGTTACAATTGTATCTAATTCTTTAGCAAGCAAAGCTTTTTTAAAAGAATTTATATACAAATCTTCTCGATACCTAGAGATCAATAATTCTAACTCTTTATTCTGACTAGGCATATTTAATTTTGCTTTTTGCAAAAGTAATTTTTTCTTCACCCAAGAATTAATCAATTTTTTAACTACCTCAGAACTATCTTCAGAAGATATATTCTCAGGGAAAATCAGACTTAAACCCTCCTCATCTAATACGTAACCATTCACTTTGGCTATTAATTTAGAATTCTTTTCTCCAGATGTAGTTTGAAATAAATCACAAGCTGAAAAAACGGATAAAATTGATATGTATAAAAAAATCTTATTCATCGTACATTTCCATTTCAGAAGCTAATTTTTCAACTCTTCTTTTATAAATTTTTATTTTATGCTTAGCTCTTAATTCTGACAACCAAATTTTCTGTATCTCGTCCTGATAATCACTAATCACTTTTCCTTTTATATCATCAAAGTTTTGTTGAATCATATTTTGTTTTGAAAAAACCTTTACGATAATCGTATATCCATTTTCTTGATAAACAGAAGTAATACCTGTTGTTAAATCAACATTTTCAGGAAAGATACTATTATCTCTTTCAAAATCACCTGATTTTAACAATACATTCTCTAAGTACTCAACTTTAACTTGCACAACCTCTATAGAGTTCGAATTAGAGATAAACTGCCTTAGAGCTACATCTTCTTTCATACACTTAGAACTCACCACCACAGCCTTAAATGTTTCCGGCTTTACATATTCAGTTCTATGTAGCTGATAAAAATTCTGTAACCCAATCGAATCATT
Organism: Flavicella sp.; assembly: GCF_037132785.1. Classification (GTDB taxonomy): domain Bacteria; phylum Bacteroidota; class Bacteroidia; order Flavobacteriales; family Flavobacteriaceae; genus Flavicella. The sequence goes on from NZ_JBAHZZ010000164.1 coordinate 2,902, forward strand.
TTGTGCTGCATCCCAAATTTTTTCTTTCATCAAGTCAAAGAGCAACAAACCATTTTTATACTCTTGAAAAAGATTCTTAAAACCCTCATCTGTTTCCTCCAAATGCACCTTGTAGTACTCAAGAATTTCTTGATTTAAATAGGAATCAAAATTTTGAAAAACTGTTCGATTTCTCCTAATCGCAATGTAATTTGAAAAGTCCTCTTGAGTTAAAGTGTCCTTCTGAATAACAATCAACCAAGTATCTAAAGAATCCTTTACCGAAAAACTCGGATTTTCAAACTCTTTTTTAGCAACTTCATTAACGGAAATTGCATATTCTTTTTTCAATCTTAACACAACCGGATTGGATAATGTTTTATATCTACCTACCTTTTTGGTTTTTTGTAACAAATCCTTTTTGGTAACTTCAAAACTCCCTATAGGATAATACTTTATATATTTTACGATATGCCATCCATAAACGGTCTTAAAGGGCTTTGAATACTTTTCTTGTTCCGTCAAAGCAAAACTAATTTTACCAAAAGGAGGAGGTAAATCTCCGACACCAAATCTATTTAATACTCCTCCCTTAGATGAAGTTCTTTTATCATCAGAATACTTTCTAGCCAACTCTTCAAAATCCCCATTCGCAACAACCTCTTTATAAACTTTATTTATTGTAGAAGCACCAGAAGAGGCTGTATCTTTTATCATTATATGAGCAACCTCCATTTCCCCAAGAGATTTACGTGTATCAATCACTTTAAGAAAATGATACCCAAATTGGGTTCTAAAAACCTCAGACACCTCACCTTTCGGTGTATTATATGCTGCATTTTCAAAAGGAAAGACCATTCTAAATACCGCGAAAAACCCTAAATCCCCTGCATTTATCTTTGCACTTGGATCTTCAGATTTCTCCTTTGCTACTTTGTCAAAATCGGCACCTTCTAAAACGTTGTTTCTAATTGCAATTATCTTTTTATAAGCTGCTATAGTATCTGTTGAGTTTTTATCAATACGAACTAAAATATGACTTGCTCTTATTTCTATCAAACTTCTACTATACATTTCTTTTACAAGACTGTCTATTAAACTATCGTCATTTAAATAAGGGAGTACTAACTGATTTCTATACCTAGCAACTTCTTTTATATACGAAGAAATTGTATCCATTTGTAAATTTACAGCCTCAATAAGTTTTAATTTATAATCTATAAACAACCGTATATCATCGTTTATTTTAAGTGTTTCTCCTGCGTTTTTCAAACTCTTGTTCTTTCCAAATAACCTAACAAATTCAGATTTATAAACTTTATTATCATCAATTTTCAGTAATACTTTATCTGTGTGTTTTTGAGCAATAACAACACTGCAAAGCAATAAAAAAAATGCAATCATTTTAATGTCTTTAATCATAAAATTTATAATTTTAAATTTCAAAAATAAGGATTCTATTTATTATTTTTCCAGTCTTGAAAGATATTCTAAGCCTCTCCGATTCTGTGTTAAATAAATCACAAAGAAACAATCCCTTCAACTCCAGTTACCTCATTGTATTTAGCAATTATTTCATCAGAACTTTTTACCATCATCATTATTGAAATACTAATATACTTATTGGTTTTTGATGCCTTTATTTTGATAACTGCTTCTGGTAAGTTAAACACCGATTTCACCTCTTCTAATTGATTTTTTGTCGTTGGAACTATAAACTTGAATAAATATTTAGATGGATAAGTAGACGTATTATCTAAACTCTCTTTTAACGTCGCATAAAACTCTGATTGCTTGCTCATTTAAAATCTATTTTCTTAGGGTTTTTCTTCAATTTTTGAAGAACACAAAACTACATATAAACAATGACTTTTGAAAAATTGAATTTGTTTATTTTAATATTTTTAAAAGCTGGATTATCTCTTCTTTTTCAACGTTTCATCTCTAAAAATATTACTTTTGTTTTATGCCTGAAAAAATTATTATTACTGGAGGACCTAGCACTGGAAAATCTAGTCTTATCAACAACTTAAAAAACAAAGGATTTCGCTGCATGGACGAAATCTCTAGAGCAGTTATTTTAGAAGCACGTAAAAAAGGAATAGAACATTTGTTTATTTCATCACCTATATTGTTTAGTGAAATTTTACTAGAAAAAAGAATTGAACAATTTAAATTGGCAGAAAAAGAGATACAAGGTCCTGTATTTTTTGATCGAGGCATTATTGACATCATAGCCTATTTGAATTTTTCAAAAACAAAACATTCAATAGATTTTAATTCTCTATTAAAAAACATTAGATACAACCAAGTATTTATCTGCCCACCTTGGGAGATTATTCACAAAACCGACAACGAACGTTACGAGTCTTTTGAAGATGCAAAAAAAACACACAATCAGTTATTAGAAAGTTACCGAAAAGAAGGCTATTCTGTCATTGAAATCCCAGCAGGAACTATTGACGAAAGAACTGAATTTATCATAAATAAGGCTTCTTAATAGAAACTTTAATATCTTTAATTATAAATAAGTCGAGAAAACTGAATCAAACAAAAACCATATTAAAAAAGTACTGGGGCTTTGATGCCTTTCGTCCTTCACAAGAAGAGATAATTAATGCTATTCTGGAGAAGAAAAACTGTATCGTATTACTTCCTACCGGTGGTGGTAAATCCGTATGCTTTCAAGTTCCTGCTTTAGCAAAAGAAGGAGTCTGTATTGTAATTTCTCCTCTTTTAGCTCTTATGCAAGACCAAGTTGAAAGTCTCCTAAGAAAAGAGATCAAAGCCATAGCGCTAAACAAACCAATGTCTCAAAACGAAACCATCGTTCTCTTTGACAATATTCAATTTAACAAAATAAAATTTTTATACTTATCTCCAGAGAAACTACAAACTCCATTTATTCAGGAAAAAATAAAACAATTAAAGGTATCACTTATAGCAATTGACGAGGCGCACTGTATCTCTGAATGGGGACATGATTTCCGTCCTTCATATCTAAAATTAGATGTTTTAAAAGAACTATGCCCCACTGCTAACACAATTGCCCTAACCGCATCTGCGACACCTAAAGTACTTAAAGACATTGCTCTACAACTTGACATGGAAATGCCAAAAGTTTTTAGAAAATCATTTAAAAGAGATAATTTAGCCTATCAAATTTTTGAAGTAGAAGACAAAATTTTTAAAATAAAACAGATCTTAACTAAAATACCAGCACCTACTATTATATATACAAACACCCGAAATGACACCAAAAAGATAAGTGATCTATTGAACAGTCAAGGATTTTCGAGTACTTTTTACCATGGTGGACTCAACTCCGAGACCAAACAAAAAGCGTATACAGATTGGTTTTCTGAAAAATCACGTATTATTGTTGCTACGAATGCATTTGGAATGGGAATAGACAAACCTAATATTCGTGTTGTAATACATGTAAAAATTCCTAATAGCATTGAAAACTACTTGCAAGAAGCAGGTCGAGCAGGAAGGAATGGAAAAAAAGCTTTTGCTGTTATGCTCTTACAAAAAAACGACATCTCGTTGTATAAAAAGAATCATGAAGAGCAAGAAATTACAATTGCATTCCTAAAGAAAATATATTTTCAACTAAATCAATTCTATACTGTTTCTATAGGAGAACTACCTCTAAAAGAATTTGACTTTCAAATAAATCAATTCTGTAACTCCTACAAAAGTCCTTACCTCAAAACTTACAACGCTCTTAAAACCTTAGCGACACATCAAATAATATCCTTTACGGAAGGACTTCATAAAAGAACAACAATAAAGTTTATCACTTCTAGCAATAACGTGCTAAATTACTGCAATCAATATCCATCATTAGACACTTTTATCACTAGCATCCTAAGAACCTACGGAGGTATCTTTGAGAACACCGTTACTATTAACGAATATGCCATCGCAAAAAAAATAAATATTTCTCACAAGCAAGTTCTTCAAAATCTTAAAAGACTTGAGAAAGATGGAATCATAATTTACACATCCACTAGCAACTCTACAAATATTCAATTTTTAGTTCCTAGAGAAGATGACAGAACGATCAATACTCTTTCAAAAGCGTTTTTAAGACTACAACACAACAAAAACTTTAAAGTATCTGCAATGATTAATTTTATTGAGAACGACAAAACGTGCAGAAGTCTTCAGTTATTAAATTACTTTGAAGAAAATGACAAAGTGGTCTGTGGTATCTGTGATGTCTGTTTGTCTAAAAAAGAGAAAAAACCGCCACCTGAACTACAAAGTCAAATAATTAATTTGATTGAACGACAAAAAGAAATTAGCTCAAGAGAAATTGTATTCAACTTAAATCAATACAAAGAGAATGATATCTTAAACTTTTTAAGTTCACTCTTAGAAGATGGTAAAATCAATCTCACTAAAAACAAAAGTTTCGAATTAAAAATTAATTAAACACATCCTATAAATTTGCCTATTAAGTACAATATCTTTGCACCTAGCATAGACATCTTATTAACTTAGAAAAGCATGAAAGATTTAAAAATAATTTTTATGGGTACTCCCGATTTTGCTGTAGCCATATTAGCCCGATTATTAAAAGAAAAATACACTATTGTTGGTGTAATAACTGCTCCTGACAAACCTGCTGGAAGAGGAAGAAAACTCAATGAATCAGCAGTAAAAAAATTCGCAACAAAAAACAACTTAACTGTTTTACAACCTACCAACCTAAAAAGCACACTATTTTTAGAAGAATTAAAGTACTTACAAGCAGACTTACAAATCATCGTTGCCTTTAGAATGCTACCAGAAGCCGTTTGGAACATGCCTATATTGGGTACTTTTAACCTACACGCTTCTTTATTACCTCAATATAGAGGTGCAGCTCCTATTAACTGGGCTATAATCAACGGAGAAACAAAAACAGGAGTCTCTACATTTTTTCTAGATGATAAAATCGACACGGGTGCGATTATTCTTCAAACAGAAACAGATATTACTTCTGATGAAACTGTTGGTGTCCTACATGATAAACTTATGCACTCTGGAAGCGACTTAGTTATTGAAACCTTAAAACTAATTGAGGCTGATAATGTCACCACGACCATCCAACCAGAAAAAGCGACAAAATCTGCTTATAAAATCCATACTGAAACTTGTAAAATTAACTGGAACGATTCCTTAGATAATATATACAACCATATCAGAGGGCTTAATCCATACCCTGCAGCTTGGACAAACTTCATCAATAATGGAAAGGAGTCAAAATTAAAATTATTTGACGTTAAAAAGGAAATCATTGATCATTCACACGAAATAGGAAAAATAATCTCCGATAAAAAAACACTAAAAGTAGCGACTAAAAAGGGGTACTTAAATATACTATCACTGCAACTTTCAGGTAAAAAAAGGATGGATACCGCTAGTCTTCTCAACGGATTTAGTATCAAACCCGACTCCAAAACGGATTGAAACTGATAAAAAAACGAAGAATGCTCGTAAAAACAACAAGTGTTATTAACAATTTAACCTGTTTTATCAACAATTCATGGTATTTTTATAGATAAGGCTTGTACCACCCCTTATTCCTGCTATATTTGTTAGAATAAAACAATTTTTAATTTTTAAAACTATAATTATGAACAAATCAGAATTAATTAATGAAATAGCTGCTGATGCAGGAATCTCAAAAGCAGCAGCCAAAGCTGCATTAGAATCTCTAACGAACAATGTAACCAAAACCTTAAAAAGTGGAGGTAAAGTTGCTTTAGTAGGATGGGGTACTTGGTCTGTTTCTAAAAGAGAAGCTAGAGAAGGTAGAAACCCTCAAACTGGTGCTACGATCCAAATTGCAGCTAAAAACATCGTTAAATTTAAAGCAGGTGCTGGATTAAGTGATTCTGTAAACTAATTATAAGAATGTATCTTATTAAAAACTTCTTTGGGGATTCCAAAGAAGTTTTTTTATCCTTTATTTTTAGTATCTTGATTCTCAAAACCACACAATATGGACTCATTAGAACCCCACAAAGGAAGATTATTAGTTGCCGAACCTTCTATCTTAAATGACAGCTCCTTTAATAGATCTGTGATATTACTAACAGAGCACAGCAATAACAATTCTATTGGCTTTATACTCAACAAACCGTTGTCTTACACATTAAAAGACTTAATTCCTGAAATAAATTGTGATTTTATTATTTATCAAGGAGGACCAGTAGAGCAAGATAACTTATATTTTATCCATCAAATACCCAAACACATCCCAAATAGTATTGAAGTAGGAAATGGAATTTATTGGGGAGGAGATTTCAAATCTTTGGTTACTTTACTAAATGACAAAAAAATTGACAGAAGCAGTATCCGTTTTTTTCTAGGCTATTCTGGATGGGCTTCGAATCAGCTAACGGATGAAATGGATACAAATTCATGGTTTTGTATTGAAAATAGTTATGTAAACATTTTAAAAGAGGAAAATAACACTTTTTGGAAAAATCACCTCTTAGAAATTGGCGGAAAATATAAGCTATGGGCAAATGCACCTTCCGATCCAAAACTGAATTAAACTACTTTTTAGGAAGTGCTTTAAATGCCTTACTTACTCTTTCTCCTAGGGAAGTTTTAAAATTTTTCTTTCGATATTTAGTCACCGGTTGCACGCCTACTATTGCATTAGACAAAAACACCTCATCTGCTTTTTGAATATCAAAAGGAGAAATAGACTCTTCTATAATCTCAAAAGAAATATTCTTCTCTAGAATTTCAATGATTTTCTTTCTAGCAATTCCTTTGATACAACCATCCAACAACTTAGGAGTTCTAATAATATTGCCTTTGATCAAAAATATATTGGCATTCGTAGATTCAACAACTTTCTTGTCTTCATTTATCAAAACACAGGCATCTAAATCATTTTCTTTAGCATATATACTTGCAACAACATTTAACAGTCTGTTTGATGATTTTAACGTTGACAACAAACCAGAATTTACGTAATGATCTTTATATATATCTATTTCATAATTAGCCTTCACTTCGCTTTTTGTATCAAAGGTCTCAATCAAAAACTCAACCTCATTAGTGTCTGGTGTATACAAACCACCTTCTTTTCTGTATACCGTAATTTTCACTTTAGAAACTTCTGATACACCAATTAATTTAATTAAGTTTAAAATATGATTTTCCAAATATTCGAAAGTCAAATGCATTGGAATCTCCATACGAATCATACGCATTGATGCCATTAACCTAAAGTAATGATCTTCTAAAAAACAAATCTCCCCCTCTTCTATACGAATTGTTTCAAATAAAGAATCACCATAAGAAAAACCTCTATTATTCTTCGACAATTGAAATGACTCTTTTTCTATAAGTGCACCGTTGTAATTTATCATGGATTGATTTTTTTAAGAGCGACAAATTTAAACAAAAAAACGCCCTGAACAGAAGTTCAAAGCGTTTATATAATTAATAGAATCTAATTCAGGCTCCAATAGTCTGCTTCAATTCACCAATCTGATTTTCCCATAACAACTTTGCTTCTTCAATTTCATCTTCCTCTGCAAAATCCGTTACAATTAAAGAAACATCTTTTGTAATTGCATCAATTTGAATTCTAAATTCGAAATACGAATTTGGATCTTCATCTTCTACCCATTTAAACCTAGTTCTTTCATCATTTTTATTTGCCAATCGCTTTGCTTCTTCCTCTACTCCATCCCACATAAAAGTATACATTACCCCTCTAGAATTCACATTATCAGCGAACCACTCTCCCAACGCTGATGGAGAAGAAAAGTATTGATACAACATGGTTGGCGAAGCATGGATAGGAAACTCTAATTCAAATTTAATTTTACTCATATTTAATAGTCTTATGCCGACAATGTATGTAATATTTTTAATAAAAAAAAATTATTTTTACCTGTGATTTTTTTAACTTTTCACTTGCAATAACTTAAATTTGTTTTATATTTGCAGCCGCAAAAGGCGTGGTAGCTCAGATGGTTAGAGCGTCGGATTCATAACCCGGAGGTCTCGGGTTCAATTCCCGATCACGCTACAAATCAAATAGTCAATAAAAATGCACTCTAGAGTGCATTTTTATATGGAATCAATTTTGACTAAATTACGTACCGAATATAAAGCGAATAGTTTGAAAAAGCACACAGCGCCAAAGATTTCTTGAATTCAAGAACTTAACGCAACAAATCGAAAAGTTGCGTTTATTAGTTGAATTTAAGGATTAAAAAAATGGTTGCTATAAAACCTCCATTCAATAACTTAACGCAACAAATCTAAATTTATAGATTTGTAAAATGGCAGTAAAAAAACATAGACGACTTACTCGTAAAGAAAGAGTATAAATTGAGACTCTTTTAGATGAAAAAAAATCAAAATCCTACATT
>NZ_JBAHZZ010000168.1:0-23561 GCF_037132785.1 Flavicella sp.
TCATCCCTATTCTTCTTGGGAAAGAGGAACCAATGAAAACACAAATGGACTCATTAGAAGATACTTGCCAAAGGGAACTAATTTTAACGAAATTGACCTAAAACAACTCCAAATTATTCAAGAAAAACTAAACAATAGACCAAGGAAAATCATAGAATATAAAACACCAAAAGAAATGATGGATATTGAACTTAAAATTGTAGCTTAGTAAACATCATAAAACTAAAACGTTTTGTTGCGTTACAACCTTGAATCCAAGCTTGGTTGTCATAATATTTCATAAATTTGTGACTTATAATTTTCAAACCATTCTAGTGCTAAAACTATTCAAAAAAGGAACCCCAATAACAGAGGTATTTCCCTTAGATTTCGTTGATATTCATTCTCATCTTTTACCAGAAATTGACGATGGCTCTAAGAGTATGGAAAACACTATTGAAATGATTTCTACAATGGAAGCTTATGGTATTCAGAATTTTATTACTACTCCACATGTTTTAGGTGATGTTTGGAAAAATAGCAGCGATACTATTTTAGACAAATTAGATTTAGTTTTGGAAGAACTAGAAAAACAAGACATGTCTTATATTAAATTTGAGGCAGCTGCAGAATATATGTTAGATGAACAATTTTGTGAGCTTTTAAAAAAACGAGATTTACTTACTTTAAAAGAAGATTCATTGTTGGTTGAGATGTCCTACCTACAAGCTCCTGTAAATCTTTTTGAAATACTATTTGATATACAACTAGCAGGATACAATCCAATTTTAGCACACCCTGAACGTTATAGTTTTTGTCATGAAAATTTCGATATTTATCATAAACTCAAAGAATCAGGCTGCCGTTTTCAGGTCAACTTACTTTCTCTAACAGGAAATTACGGTAAATCTATTCAGAAGGTTGCGGAAAAACTTATCAAGGAAAACATGATTGATCTGGCTGGGTCTGACACCCACAATATGAATCATTTGAACTCCTTAAAAAAATTAGGCACTAAAAAAAATTTAAAACTTTTAACACCTATTTTAAAAAACAATGTGGAATTTTATAGATAAACTTTAATTCTCGTTTTCTAACGCTTCTTCTTTTTTATCAATCGAAGTTATTCGTTTCTGTATAAATTGATTCAACTCCTTCTATGGATAATGCCTTATCTGTTAGTTCTTTTTCTTTTTTATCTCTTTCCAAACTCAGTAGTTCAACAGACAAATCCTCATTAAATTTCCTTAGGTAAACTGCTGTATTATAAACAGGTTCACCATACGCCTTTTGTTCATATTTAAAAGAACTTCTTACTCTTTTAGAGTTTCCATTCTTAAAACTGGCACTTAAGTTTAAAGAATCATTTGAAGACATTCTCATTAAAACATCATAAACAACATCAAAACCCTTTGATGCATATTCAGATGGATAACTTTTATATTTTCTTAAATACTGTGCATAAAACCCAGACACTTCCGGTATAGAATCAATTAAAAACCCTGAACTTGCATAAACAAAATTCATATCCGCCAAGATATTATTATCTACTTTGTCAAAATTATTTCCTTTTTCAAAAGCAAACAACCTCACCTCCGCATCACTAGGAATTGACTTTAAATTATTGATAACATCTGCAGTCACAACTTTATCATTTGTTGTAAGAATTACCCAATTCACGCCCAAAGCATCTAATTCTTGTACAAATCTATCATTATTAATATATCCATTTTCTGGCTGTATAAAACTGATGTTTTTAATAGAGTTATTCTTTTCTTTTAAGTATTTTCCAATCTGTCTTAGTTCTTTTCTAGAACTTAGTTTTTCATCACCAACTAAAACAATATGTTCAGATTTATAAATCCCAACAAGATACTTCAACACCTCCTCTTTTAAAAGTTTTCTACTGGTTACCGTCTTTACTATATTGTCTTCAACAAAAATATTTTGTTCACTTGAGTAAAATGGAAATATAACAGGAGTCCCTTTTAATTTTCTAGCTACACGATTTACATGTTCATTAAAAACAGGTCCAAAAACAACATCTTTGTTATCAAGCTGTTTTGTTTTTATCAAACTATCTATAATATATCTATCATTCTCTGTATCATAAACATTTAAATTTACAGAAACACCTTGATTCCTAATTGAGTCCATTGCAATTGTTGCTCCCAAGTAAAAATCAGTGATGATTGACACTAGATTATCTTTATTAGTAAAAAGCTGCTCTTTGCTGAGCGTATCATTTTTCGGGAATTTAAAAGGCAAAAGCATTGCAACATCAATAGCATCTTTGGTAACGATACTATCCAAAAAAACCAATTCGTCTAATTCCAATAGTCTATCTTCATTGAGTATATCTTTTATTTTAAGAACCATTCCTAATTTAAGTCCCTCAGTAAGTTTTGGATTTAATGACAATAATTCATCTTCCGACACATTATAATGACGTGTCAAACTATATGAAGTATCATCCTTAACAACTGTATGCAAAACAAAATATTCAGCCCAATAATTGAATTCATTTTGTCTGACCTCTTCAGGGCTCAGCATTTTTTCTTTCGGAATCTCTATTACCATCCCAATTTTCAATCCTTCAATTAATATATCTGAATTTAATTCTTTTAGGGATTCTATACTTACATTGTATAGTTTAGAAACTCCATACAATGTTTCCTTTGCTTGAATAATATGATTTTGTGAATTCAATATTTCTTTTTCGGCTTCAACTCTTGCTTTTTTGGCTTCAACTCTTGCTTTTTCTTCTTCCTCATTGTAGTTCACATTTGGAATCAAAATAACTGTATTCGCTTGAGGTCTTCTATTTAACCCAGGATTTACCCGCAATATATCTTTTGACCTTAGCTCATATCTCTTTGCTATTTTACGAACACTTTCACCTTTTTTAACGGTATAAGAAATAAATTCCTTTTGCTGACCAAAAGCTGTTAAAAAAGTGTACAGGCAGAAAACAAATAACAATACTATTTTTTTCATCTCAATTCTTGATTTATATAGAATAACCATTCTAAAGAAACAATTTACAATTTTCTTCAAAATGGCTATCACAATATTTTTATAATAACTCTTATTCGAATTTTTATTCCCACTCAATAGTTGCTGGTGGTTTAGAGCTAATGTCATATACAACTCGGTTTACACCTTTTACATTATTGATTATCTTATTTGATATTTCTTGTAAAAACTTATAGGGTAAATCAACCCAATCAGCCGTCATGGCATCTGTAGATTCAACTGCGCGCAAGGCAACAGCTTTTTCATACGTACGTTCATCTCCCATAACTCCAACAGACTGTACAGGTAATAGAATAGCTCCAGCTTGCCAAACAGAATCATACAATCCGTAATCCTTTAAACCTTGAATAAATATATAATCTACTTCTTGTAACATCCTTACTTTTTCCGCTGTAATATCACCCAAAATACGAATTCCTAATCCCGGCCCAGGGAATGGGTGTCTTCCTAATAATTCAGCATCAATACCCATTGATTTTCCAACTCTACGAACTTCATCTTTAAAAATCATACGTAATGGCTCTACAATTTTTAATTTCATGAAATCTGGTAGTCCGCCAACATTATGGTGAGATTTTATCGTTGCAGAAGGTCCTCCATCAGCAGAAACAGATTCAATAACATCAGGATAAATTGTTCCTTGTGCTAACCATTTTACATCTTCTATCAAATGTGCTTCTTCATCAAAAACATCAATAAATGATTTTCCAATAGCTTTACGTTTTTCTTCTGGGTCTTCTAAGCCTTCTAATTCTTTTAAAAATCTTTCAGAAGCATCAACACCTTTTACATTCAATCCCATTCCTTCGTATTGTTTTAATACACTTTGGAATTCATTTTTACGCAAAAGACCATTGTTTACAAAAATACAGTATAAATTTTCTCCAATTGCTTTGTTTAATAAAACAGCGGCAACAGTAGAATCTACACCACCTGACAAAGCTAAAAGAACTTTATCGTCTCCAACTTTATCCTTTATTCCTTGAACTGTAGTATCTACAAAATTGTCTGATGTCCACTCTTGGGCAACATTAGCAATTTTAACTAAAAAGTTCTCTAATAATTTTGAACCCTCTGAAGTATGATACACTTCTGGGTGAAACTGAATAGCATACGTATCTTCACCTTTTACATGGTACGCAGCATTTTTCACATCTGCTGTACTTGCAATACATTCACAATTTTCTGGTAGATGTAAAATTGTATCAGAGTGACTCATCCAAACTTGACTTCCTTCGTTGATTTCATCAAACAATGGATTCTCATGATTTAGAAAAGACAAATTAGCTCTTCCATATTCTCTTGTATTAGATGTTCCTACTTCTCCGCCATAAAAGTGAGCTAAATATTGGGCTCCATAACAAATCCCTAACAAAGGTATTTTACCTTTCACTTCAGAAAGGTCAATTTTAGGAACATTCTCTCCTCTTACAGAATGTGGAGAACCTGATAGAATAATCGCTTTAAAATCTGAAAAATTATATTTTTCACTGTTGTATGGATGAATTTCACAGTATATGTTTAACTCTCTCACTCGACGCGCAATAAGCTGCGTAACTTGGGATCCAAAATCTAAAATAAGTACTTTTTGTTGCATGCGCAAAAATAAAACTTAATTCATTAATGAGCGAATGTTTGAAAAAATATTTTTACAATTATTTCCTTTTAAATCTTTTATAACCTGTCTTATGTACAATAGTAAAAACTTACTGTTCATAATTTATGAATCAGTTTTATTTAACAAAAATAAAGTATTTAATGCCGCTTTTGCAATTCCATTTTGAGGATACTCAATTGCTTTTGTTCCGTTTCCTACTTGACTATATGCAAAAACAATATTAGTAAGTGCCATTTCTTTATAACACAACTTAGAAGAACTCATAAGTGCCAAACACCTATAGGTACCAATCCATTTATGTTTATCAAAGGAACTTTTTTCAAAATTGACAATTGCTTCTTTATATTATTCCCTTTTTAGGGTTTTTTATTCAAAAAAGATATTCTTTAGTAATACAATTCCGAAAATATCTGCAATTTCTGTCATTATAAGATACCAAATCACAACTAAAATTGCTGTAAAAATTAAACGACTAACTCAATAATAATATTTAAATTGATTTTCGCCTCAGTTCTTAGTTAGTGTATGAGGCTACTCCGTTCAATTATTGGCAACGACGTATACTCAACTATGCCGAGGTTTTTACATTACTAATTATTTTTTTGGAATATATATCGTTGAATTTACTGGTATGATAATATCATCAATATGACCAGATGTTTTATTCTCTTTTTCTATAAAATGAAGGTGAGTTCTTGAGCCAGGATGTGTGAGTTTTCCTTCTCTATCTTTGTCCACCCAAAAGCCTATTATGTTTATTTCCCTATTTTCCATTTCGAATTTTATTTTTGCCTTTTGGTGTTCGGTTTTATTATGACGTAGGTTATCAGATTTATAAATTATGTGGTAAGTCATTTTTGATACTTTGGTTTCTATCCTGAACGGGATTGCTTTCGAAATGTCTCGGTTTTCGGAAATTAAAATTTTTTTTATATAATTCTCAGTATCTTTTAAACCCGAAAGTTTTCTTCCAATTTTATATTCACTCCATTCATTTTCATTTGTTGAAAGAAGAAAAATAGCTTTTGTTTTTTTCGATTGGGAAACATGGGGCTCATCATTTTTCACACTCGAAATGGAAACTAAATCATTATAAATAGTAACCTCTCCTTTTAAATGTTCTACTGGTCCGATTGCAAATAAAGGTTCATTAGAGAATAGACTATCAATCTCAACAACTCCATCAAGTTTGTTTTCTTCCAAAATTAATTGTCGATTACCATAACTTAATACTTCATTTCTGTTGGTTTCCTTTTTTTGATTTTTACAACTGATTAAAGTTATTAATAAAATAAAAAAGTGTATGTGTTTTCTATAGGCCATATTCATTCATTTAGTTTTCAACTACCAAAAAAGATTAATTACGTACTGATATTCAGTATTATAAAAATTAACATCTTCGTATTTAACCATGATTTTTTTCAACTCTGTTACTAATTTTCATTTTTGGACCAGAAATAGGTACTCTTTGGACGGATTGTAACCCTGACCATTTAAGAGCATATTCCAAATAACAACTACGTAGTTTTCTTACTGCTGACCTTATACCATTTCAACATTTAAATGACGTAATAAATTCGTTTATTTTTCACATAAAACAGCCCCGTATCGGTGCTATGATTCAATTATATGAATAAAAAACATCCCAAAACATTAGTGCGATATTTAAAAATGAAACTGGTGTTATTGCCGTGTCAAGTCCTTTTGTGTAATTTATTGTTCTGAAAGAATCACTCTTATTCCTAGGATTTCTTTAGTATATAAAAAACATTGCCAACCTATCGGAAGGCTATATGCAAAGTTAATTAGCACGTTTTAATCCACACCTATTGTATCACTTCTTCGTTCCAATAAAATTACATCGCGCCAAACTCCGTTCATTTTTCCGGTTTTTTCTCTGTAACCAACTTTCCGAAAACCAAGTCGTTCATGAATAATAATACTTGCTTTATTTTCGAAAAAAACTCCAGATTGCAAAGTCCATATTTCATTGTTTTAACTTTCCTCTATCAAATTTTCCAATAAGTTTGACTCCTGTTTTCTGTCTTGAAAATCTTGATGAAACATACACACTTACTTCCGCAACTCCACCGTAAACACAGCGAGAAGAAACCGGTGATAATGCAGACCATCCAATAATTTTATTATCTAATTCTGCTATAATTCTACAATTCTTTAAATGTCCATTGTTCCAATCGTTCCAATTCGGCATATTTGTTTCAAAAGTGGCGTTTCCAGTATTAAGTCCTTCTTGATAGATTTTGGAAACCTGCTCCCAATCTGTTTCTTTTAATTTCCGAAATACTAGTTTTTCTTTCATTTTCATATATGTTATTCACCTTGATTCAATATCAAGCTTGATGAAAAACGCGTTAACTAATTCAAATTAATTTTTTCATAATGTATTTACCCTTAAATTTAATCCCAAGTATTTTTTGTTGAGATAGCATATTTTCCCCCTCCAGTAAAAAATAATGCTAATGAAATGATAGCGTACATAAGTACTAACTCAGCTCTTATGGCACCCGTTTTTGTTAGAATAAAAAGATTATCAAAATGCTTTAAAAATATAATTACCAGCATGCCTATAAAAAAGGTCAAAGAAGCTAATCTTGTTCTAAAGCCAATCAGAATTAAAATAGGAGCAATTATTTCTGTTATATACACCCCATAAGCAAATACGCCAGGCACTCCTTGTTCTGCTAACATTCCTTTTATAGAATCAATGCCTTTGAGTTTAGCTACCCCGTGAAATAGCATTAAACCAGCTATTATAAATCTAATTAGTAGTAATCCTAAGTCTTTTTGTGTTTTCATTTTTTTATTTAATGTTTATAGATATTTGACATCATATCAGATGAAAGGTTTAATACCTGCTGAATTCAAGTTACAACCGCAACTTTTAGGTTAAATAATAATTGTTCCATAACAAATATAGGATTTTCATATTTATATCTCTTCCTAGGTGTTTTATAGGGGTCAAAACAGGTAATGTGGGTCATACAACTTCTTTTTTGGCGATTTGAAACCGTAAGATACACATCCATCAAAATAAGAAAGGTAGGTTTTCCTACTTTTCTGTTTTGATTATAGTATAGCAAACAGTCAAATCGAAAAGTTGCGTTTATTAGTTGAATTTAAGGAATATTAAAAACAAGCACTTTAATATTCTGATTTTTTAAGTCTGAAAATGATTTTTATTACGTAGAAAATCAGGTTATTAGAACACCATCAGATACTCCAAAATTAAATATTTCTAAGGGAAATCGGACACATTTGTAACTATAAGCATTACTCATAATAATTTATTTAACAATGCTCTCACTGAGGTTTTTAAAGTTTAATTGTAACTTCCATTTAACAAAGAAACATTAGTTCTAATATGTCTTAGAGCTTTAACCATATGATTCTCTACTGTGTTTATTGAAATACATAATTTTTTTGAAATTTCCTTGTAGCTCAATTCTTCTTCTCTGCTTAATTTGTACACAGCCTTTTGTCGATTAGGTAGCTCCTCTATTATTTTATTAACTGATGCCTCTAATTCTTTATATTCGATGTCTATTGAATTTAATGTAAGTTCAATAGGTTCTTGTAAGGCAGAAACTAGATCAACAAACTCAGTCTTTTTAATCTTTTTACGTATCACAGTAATCGACATGTTGTAGGCAATTGTAAACAAGAAAGATTTAATTGATAAGTTTTCGTTGATACCCTCTTTAATATTCCACAATTTAATGAATACCTCTTGCACTAAATCTTCAGAATCATTTTTAGATTTCAGAAGTCCAAAGGCGAAAGAATAAATTCGAGCACTATATCTCTTGTATATTAAATCAAATGAATGCAAATCACCTAGCTTAATTTTAGAAGCTAATTCTCTATCTGAAAATATATCTATTCTCATCATTTTAATCTGTTTGTTCCTAATAAATTATATACTATAAGTCACTACTTATTAGTAATACACATACAATAAGTAGCATCGCAATTTAAAAAAAAACAGCAATTTTGAAAGTTTTCTAATGTTATCTTTATAACATTTTCAATTGTACATATTATTTGGATACTTCAATTTCTTAATTAAAAACAATGACAACCTATGTTCAGCTAGAGAATACTATTTTAAAAATTAATAAAAATTAGACGAAAGGTTAAATTATTTTAAAAAAACAATTTTTGAATAGTGGTAAAACGTAATTTAAGCGTACTACTATAAAAGAAATGCTTTGTAAATAATAAAAAAGACAATAAAACTTGTCTGATTAGAAGAGGAAATGAAAAAAGATTTAATAGATAAATATTTTAAAAATCAATGTACACAAGAAGAGCTTAGGATAGTTCTTAAATATTTAGAAGAAGATAATTTTTCTGATAAAAAGAATATTCTAAAGCAAGTATGGGACGATATTGAAGATGAAGATACTGAGGGATTAGGTTTAATCCTAGACAAAATTCATGACAAGATAAACATTGAAAATAATAATAATTCTTTAAGAAAAATATGTTTTAAAACTGTACTGAATTACTTAGTTAAAGTGGCTGCTGTATTATTTATTCCTTTATTTTTATTTGTAAGTTATCAAGTGTTAAATAAAAATAATGAAATACCTAATTTAACCATAACCTCACAATTTGGAGCTAGAACAAATTTTGAACTGCCTGATGGTTCAGTTGTATTTCTAAATAATGACAGTAGCTTAACATTTCCAAACAAGTTCAATAGACGAAATCGGGAAGTGATATTAAAGGGTGAGGCGTATTTTGATGTAATTCACAATCCTGATATTCCGTTATTGGTAAAAGTTGATGATATTACAGTTAAAGTACTCGGAACTCAATTTAATATAAAATCATATAAAGATGACGATGATATCTCAGTAACATTAAAAACGGGAGAAATAGAATTTATTCCTAAAGACATAAATACACCTAACAATAAATTGTTGCTAAAACCCAATCAACAGATTGTGTATAGTAAAAAAACTAATTCTTTGATTTATAATGAGGTTGAAGCAGATAAATACATTGCATGGACTAGAGGAAAATTAGTTTTTGTAAATGATGATTTAGAAAATATAATTAAAAAATTATCCAGATGGTACAGTGTAGATATCAATATTAATGATGATAATCTATTAAAATACAAATTAACTGCAAGTTTTCAGAACGAATCTATACTTAGAATTATGGAACTTATAAGTTTAGCTATTCCTATTGATTATGAGGTGAATAAATCTGTAATAAAATCAGATGGAAACTATTCAAAAGTTGAAATCAATATAAAAACAAAGATAAATTAAACTTAATATTAACATAATAAATAAATTGCCTATAAAGAAAAAACAAAAGAGCAGGAAAGCGTCCGAATTCTCTCCTGCAAATATTGAAAATTTAACCCCATATATAATGGGATAACTTATTAGCAAATGTATAAAAAAATAAAAACTAACAAAATTGTATTAGATGAAAATCTAATATTTCCTAAATCTTTAAGGACTATGAGAATTATAGTTGTCCTTTTGATGTTATCTATTGTCCAATTGTACGCCACAGATACATACTCTCAGGATGTAAAAATATCAATAAAACTAGAACACGTTTCAATAAAAAAAGCTATTGAAAAAATAGAAAACCTGACAGACTATAGTTTCATATACAACCAAGTAGTTGTTGATAACAAAAACAAGGTAAGTATATCTGTTGTAGATAAGCCTGTTAAAATAATATTAGAAGAAATACTTAAAAATACCAATTTGAGTTTTATCATGGTTGATAGTCAAATTATAATTTCAAGTAAGAAACAATTGACTATGGTGATTAATCCAAGTTTATCCATTTCAGGTACAGTATTAGATAACGAAGGCATTACAATTCCCGGGGTTACAATCGTCGAGGTAGGAACATCTAATGGTACAGTAACTGATTTTGACGGTAATTATAATATAAATATCACAAATAATTCCTCTGTTTTGGAATTCTCTTTTATTGGTTTTATTACAAAAAGAGTGATAATTGGAAGTCAGATAAATATAAATATTGTTTTACAAGAAGACAATGAAATTTTAGACGAGGTTATCGTTGTTGGTTATTCAACGATAAAGAAAGAAGACCTATCAGGATCTGTAGCCGTCCTTTCAGCCGAAGATTTAAATAGCACACCCGTTTCAGGAGTTGACCAAGCACTACAAGGTAGAATGGCAGGAGTAAATGTTATGAACTCAGGCGGTCAACCTGGAAATGATGTAGAGATACAAGTAAGAGGTGTTGGTAGTTTCGGGTCATCTAAGCCACTTTATATTGTTGACGGATTTGCTATGGATGATATTTCAACAATCAATCCTGGTGATATAGAATCTATAAGTGTTCTTAAAGATGCGGCATCAGCCTCTATTTATGGTTCAAGAGCTGCTAACGGAGTTGTTATTATAAAAACTAAAACAGGAACCAATAAAGATAGTTTTGATATTAATTTTGACTCTTATTTTGGGGTTTCTACTTTATCAAAAAAACGTAACCTTTTAAATGCACAACAGAGAAATCAGGTATTTACTCAAGCAGCAATTAACGACGGAGAAATTCCAAACCCTTATTGGGATACAGAATACCCTCAGGTTACAAGAACAGATTGGCAAGATGAAATATTTAGAGCAGCATCTATGTACAAAGCTGATTTTACATTGAGAAGAAGTGTTAATAATTCTAATTATTCTTTTGCACTTGGATACTTCAATCAGGATGGTATTTTAATTGAAACAAACTATAATAGGCATAATTTTAGATTAAACTCTAATCACAAAATAAATGATAAAATTACTGTTGGTCAGAATTTGACAATTAGCAAAGATACTAAGACTGGTCGTGGTGAAAATTCTGCTGGAAGATATGCTCTTTGGAGTTCATTAGCCATGCATCCAGATATTTCGGTTTACGATGAGTCTGGCAATTTCAGTGGAGTTCCGGTTGACGAAAACGGCAATGCAAGAATAGATTTATATGGGGAAATTAGAAACCCTGTTGGAGAAGCAAAAAGGAATAAATTGGCTGTAGATAGATTTAATGCTATTGGAAATGTCTTTGTAGAAATAGAACTTTTTAAAGGACTGAAATTTAAAACAGATATTGGAGGAACTTATTCTGGAGAAGAAGAATTCATGTATTTTCCAGTAATTCCAGAACCAGGAAGTCCTTCAGATGTAGATGAAATTCAAAACAGAACCTATACAGACCTTAGATGGCAATGGAGTAATGTACTTACCTATAATTTAGAAGTAGGGAAAAACAGGATAGATATGATACTAGGACAACAATCTGAACGTTTTTCACAGGAATATACATACATAAAAGCAACAGATCTTGCTTTTACTAATGATAATGGAGGAGTAATTAATT
The DNA here is from genome assembly GCF_037132785.1 of Flavicella sp. Lineage (GTDB taxonomy): Bacteria > Bacteroidota > Bacteroidia > Flavobacteriales > Flavobacteriaceae > Flavicella. The sequence goes on from NZ_JBAHZZ010000168.1 coordinate 12,026, forward strand.
CAGCACAAACTATTGGAGACATTGGTGGTGGTGTAGAAGAATGGTCGATGTTATCTTATTTTGGTAGAGTTAATTATGCTTACAACGACAGATACCTATTCCAATTCACATTAAGGGCTGATGCTTCTTCTATATTCTATTTAAATGAATCTTGGGGGTACTTTCCTTCAGTTTCAGCTGCTTGGAGAGTTTCTGAAGAAAATTTCTTTGAACCAATTAAAGATATTATTTCTAATTTAAAGGTTAGGGGTAGTTTTGGAGAATTAGGTAATTCTCAAATAGGACAAAATTATCCTATGTATGCACAAATGGGAAGTGGATGGGGAATTGACAACGGAGATGTAACTAAGTACTTCTACGAGTCTACTGTTCCAAATTACGATTTAACATGGGAACGAGTTAGACAAACTGATATAGGTTTGGATATGTCATTGTTTAAAGGTAAGATTGATTTAACGGCGGATTATTATAATAAAATTACAGATGATCTTCTAATTCCTGTTGAATTACCTGCTATTTCAGGTTCTTCTGAATATCAGTATCAGAATGTTGGAAAAATGAGAAATACTGGATTTGAACTAGCCCTTACATATAAAGAGATTAAAGGTGATTTTAGGTATAGTGTTACAGGTAATCTTAGTGTTTTACAAAACGAAGTTCTGTCTTTAAGTAATAATGATCAAGCATTATTTGGTTCTGCAAATTATTGTAGAACATCTGTTGGAGCAGCAATGTCACAGTTTTTTGGTTATAATGTTTCTGGAATTATTCAAAATGATGATGAAGCAAATTTATATAATGAGAAATATGGTACAAATGCTGTAGCAGGAGATTTTATGTTCGAAGATGTTAATGGGGATAATGTTATTAACGATCAAGACAAAATTGATTTAGGTAATGCATTACCTGATTTTACTTATGGATTAAATATTAATTTAGGCTATAAAGGATTTGATCTAAACATATTTTTACAAGGAACTGGAGGAGTTAAATCTGTTAATGCTACTAATGAATTTCTAATGTTTGCATCTTCTCCTAATAATAAAAGCACAGATATATTAGATGCATGGACAGTCAATAATACTCAAACAGATGTTCCTCGTTTGTCTTTAGAAGACTCAAATAACAATGCAAGATTTTCTTCATACTTCGTTGAGGATGCGGATTATTTAAGGCTTAGAAATGTAACTTTTGGATATACTTTTAGCGACAAAGCAATAGAAAGCATTGGCTTTAGCAAATTAAGATTATATATTCAGGGACAAAACCTTCTTACATTTACTAAATACTCAGGTTGGGATCCGGAAATAGGTTCTACTTTTTCAAAAAACTCTTCAAGTTATAATTCACTATCTCTTGGTGTGGATAGAGGACAATATCCAATGGCTAAGTCATTTTTATTTGGTATTAATGTTGGATTTTAAAATTTAAAATATGAAAACAATATATAAAATATTGAGTATTACTATCGTATTAGTGATTTCTCAAGCATGTTCAGAAGAATTTCTAGATATAAAACCGGAAGGACCGGTAGAATCAGATTTTTGGCAAACAGCAGATCAAGCAGATCAAGGTTTATTAGCCGCTTACAACCCTCTTCAAACAGAAGCAACTTATGGAAGAGCAGAATGGTTTTTCACAACTACATCTGATGATTATTGGGTAGGGAGAAACAAGGCTTCTATCAGAGAATGGGAGTTGTTCAATATGTATACCGATATTGATTATTACTATAGTCATTGGCAGGATTTTTGGAGTATTATAAAAAGATCTGGAGATGTTTTAAGAAATGTACCTGATATGGATATTACTGATGCAGAAAAGAATAGGTTAACTGGCGAAGCTCATTTTTTAACTGGGTTTGCCTATTTCAATTTGATTACAAAATATGGAGGAATGCCTATTTATGATTATTTAAATGCACCCAGTGATTTTTATATTTCAAGAAGTTCTACTGAAGAAACATATGCCTATATTGAAAAACAACTATTAGAAGCTGTAAATAAACTTCAACATTACAGTATTGCACCAAAGGGTAGAGCCACGAAAGGTAGTGCACTTGGGATGCTATCTAAAGTTTTGATTTACCAAGAAAAATATGAAGAGGTAATTGAATATTCAGATGTTCTGTTTGAGTCTGGCTATTACGAATTATATAAACCAAATAGCGATCCTGACACTTTTGAAGAAGGATATGAAAACTATATAGGAGTATTCCAACCGGATGCAAATAACTGTTCGGAACAACTATTTGCTGTTCAGGGTAAAGCATGGACAGGTACTACAGGCGGACCAATAACATCTATTGTATTTATGCCTCAAAATGCAAATAATGGATGGAACTACTTTCATCCAGTTCCAGCTTTGACAAACTCTTTTAGTGCTGATGATCCAAGAAAAAAAGCTACGGTGTTTATAAAAGGAGAAGATGATGACTTCCCATACAAAGATTATGGAGGGGCAGGAAATGATATATACCTGTACACTCCTGATGAAACAAATGATACCGATATGAATTTCAAAAAGTTTGCTCATGCATATTCTGTTGAAGGTTATATTAATTGGGAAGGAAATAACAACATCTCTATACTTCGTTTATCTGATGTTTATTTATTGAGAGCCGAAGCCGAAATAGAATTAAATGGAGATGGAGCTGGAGATATATGGATAAATCTTGTTCGCGAAAGAGTTGGTCTCGAGCCTATTTCAAATGCAAGTTTAGTTCAGTTAAAAGAAGAGAGAAGATGGGAGTTGGCAGGAGAGCTTCAAAGGTATTATGATATTATTAGGTGGGACGATGCAAAAGATATATTTCATAACACCACTATTGATGAGGATCCAAGAGGTGCAAGAACTACTTTTGACCCAATAAAACACAGTGTTTTTCCTATTCCAATTAATGCAATAAATGCATCTAAGGAAACATTAGAACAAAACCCTATGTACTAAATAAAATATTCCTGGGAAATATAATTTCCTAGGAATATCTGTTAAATGATTTTATTCCAACTTGGTGTAAAATAACAGAATAACTGGGATTAACACACAATAAAACCATCAAAACATTTTTGTTTTTATGTCTAATTAGTATAAAACTAAACCTATGAATCTAGTACGAATAATTATACTATTGTGCTTCTCTATAAATGTATATGCTCAAGGGTATGTGCCAAAATGGTCTTTGAAGCAAAAAAGTTCTTTAGAAAATGGACTGCCATCAATAAACTCGCATAATGACTACATGCAAAAACTACCTCTTTTTACTGCCTTAGTAAATAAGGTGAGTTTTGTAGAAGTCGATATTGTTAAATACAATAAAAAACTATTTGTTGCACATGAGTTAAATTTAATCCAAGAGAATAGAACATTTAAACAAATGTATATAAAACCCTTATTGGAACAGTTAAAACAAAATAATGGATTTGTATATAGTGATAGTAGTAGTTTTACTTTTTTTGTAGACATTAAATCTAATGCAAAATCTACTTTAAAACTATTAGTGGCACAGACTGAAAGATATCCACAACTATTCTCAAAATCCAAGGTAAATATCATTATAACAGGTAATCATCCAAAACCAAAAAATTTCACAAATTACCCCGATTATATATTGTTTGACGGGAAAAAAGAAATTGAATACAGTGAAAAGGAACTCAATAAAATTGCTTGTATAAGTTTTGATTTTAGAGAATTTACAAAATGGAATGGAAAAGGAGGATTACAGGATTATGAAATAGTTGCTCTTTCTAAACAAATAAAATATGCGCATAATATTTTGAATAAACCTGTGAGGTTTTGGAATGTTCCAAATACGAAGGGATTATGGAGAACATTTGTAAACTTAAAAGTAGATATAGTTAATGTTGACAAGCTTTACGATTGTAGGAATTTTTATGATTTATTTTCGAAATCTACTTACACAGAAAAGAACCCTCATAAAGCTTATCACCCAACTTATGTTAGTGATGGTAAAAAAACAAAAATCAAAAATGTTATTCTTTTAATTGGTGATGGCATGGGGTTTCCTCAGCTCAATGCTGGTCTATTTGCAAATAGAGGAGAATTAAGTATTACCAATATAAAGAATATGGGAATGATTAGAACACAATCCTCAGATAACTTCACAACAGATTCTGCCGCCAGTGGTACAGCATTAGCTACAGGTAATAAAACAAATAATACGTCAATTGGAGTAGCATCTGACGGAAAAAAAATAGAAAATATTAGTGAAAAACTTAAAAAAGTAAATATAAAAACAGCGATTATTACTACCGACCCGATATTTGGGGCTACTCCTGCTTCCTTTTACGCCCATCAAAAAAGTCGGAATAACACTGATGCTATAATATCAGATTTAATTAACTCTGACATAGATGTGGTTATTGGTGGAGGAATGCAGTATATCAAAAAAGACGCTAATACTATATCCGAATTAAAAAAATCAGGTTTTGAGATGATTGAAAATACATCTGAAATTAAAAATGTACAAGGAGAGAAATTTAGCCTCATATTACCAGATTCAGACTTTCCAGGAATAAATAGAGGTCAATCTGATATATTACCAAAATCGGTAAAAGAAACCCTAAAATATTTAGATAAAATAAGTAATAATGGGTTTTTTATGATGGTAGAAGGAGCACAAATAGATGTTGGAGGTCATTGGAATGATATTGCCTTTTTGGTAGAAGAGGTATTAGATTTCGACAAAGCGGTAGCCGAAGCCCTGAAATTTGCTGATAAGGATGGAGAAACATTAATAATTGTTGTTGCTGACCATGAAACAGGTGGATTATCAATTCTACAAGGAAATATAGATTTAGGAATGGTAGAAGCATGTTTTACCGATAATGACCATTCAGGAGTTGGAGTTCCCTTATTTGCATATGGTCCGTTCTCTCATTTATTTAGAGGAATAATGGAAAATACAGAAATCAATAAAATTATAGAGTCTTTACTTTTAAACAACAATGAAAATGAAAAATAAATTATTGAAAAAAATTATGGTGACAATAGTTATTGTAGGCTCAATAATATCTTGTAAAGAATCAAAAAACAATATAAATTATGTAGATCCTTTTATAGGTACTGATGGGCATGGGCATACGTTTCCAGGAGCGAGTAGACCTTTTGGAGCAATACAATTAAGTCCAGATACCAGAAAAGGAAACTGGGATGCGTGTTCAGGATATCATTATAGTGACACTACATTATTTGGTTTTTCTCATACTCATCTTTCTGGAACTGGAGTAATAGATTTAGGTGATGTTTTATTTAGGCCAACAACTGTTAATATGATAAATTCAGATAAAGAATTTACATATCCCAAAATGGCAAAATTTTCTCATGATAAAGAAATTGCATCTCCAGGGTATTACAGTGTTCTTTTAGAAGAAGACAATATTAATGTAGAACTAACATCTTCTCTAAGAACAGGTTTTCATAAATATAAATTTCCGAATAATTCTAATAAATATGTACTTATAGATTTAGAACACAGCCTAGATGATGAACATATTTTTGAAACAGAATTTAAGTATGAATCAGATCATATAATTTCAGGAATGAGAAGAACTAGAGGTTGGTCAGAAAATCAGGTAGTGTATTTTGTAGCTGAGTTCTCATCAGATTTTAATCCTAAAATAATAGTTGGAGGAGTTATTCAAGAATTCAAGAAAGGGGACATAATAAAATCTAAAAATTTAAAATTAGTTTTAGATTTTTCTCATTCTAAAATTAATACTATAGAAGCAAAGGTTGCAATTTCATCAACAGGATATAAAGGAGCTAAATTGAATTTTGAATCAGATTCAAAATATAATAACTTCAATGATGTACACAAAGAAAGCACTAAAATATGGAGCAATATATTGTCTAAGTATAACATAAAAACAAACAACGAGAAATTAAAGAAAATATTTTACACATCTGTTTATCACAGTTATTTAGCTCCATATACTTACAACGATGTTGATGGAAGTTATAGAGGAATGAATAAAAAAATATACAATAATAAGTTTACAAATTATACAGCCCTCTCTGTATGGGATACATATAGAACTTGGAATCCTTTAATGACCATTATGGAACCAAAGCTTGTAAAAGATATTGTATATACAAGCTTGGCTAGATTCAACGAAGTCAATGAACTGCCTATTTGGCCTCTTTATAGTAGCGAAACAGGCACAATGATTGGGTATCACACTACAGCTGTTATTAGTGAAGCTATTATAAAAGGTATAAAAGGTGTTAATGCTACGGAAGTATACCAATCATTAATTACTTCTTCCAACAAAAAAAGAAAAGGGGCAGATCTATATAGGAATAATGGATTTATATCTGCAAATAATAATAAGGAATCAGTATCATGTTTGTTAGAATATTGTTATGACGATTGGTCTATAGCACAAGTGGCAAAGGTTCTTGGGAAAAATACTGATTACAAATCATATATAGAAAGGTCACAAAATTTCACAAATATATTTGATGGTAAAACAAAATTTTTTAGAGGAAAGAACAGTGATGGATCTTTTGTTTCACCGTTTAGTCCTTATAAACTATTAAAGGATTATACAGAAGCTACAGCATGGCAGTATCGTTTTTATGTACCTCATGATATTAATGGTTTAATAAATCAATTTGGAGATATTAGCAGTTTTTCTTTAGCATTAGATTCTTTGTTTATTGATAATACAACAATGGGTGAGATGCAAGATATTACGGGGATTATGGGGCAATATGTTCAAGGGAATGAACCTAGCCATCATGCGGCGTATTTATTTAATTATATTGGAGAACCTTGGAAAACTCAGAAATATGTTAGAGAATTATTAACCAACATGTATTCTTCAAAACCTGATGGGATTATCGGAAATGAAGATATGGGACAAATGTCAGCATGGTATATTATGTCATCTATGGGATTATATCCTGTTGCTCCAGCTACCGGAGAATATGTTTTTGGAAGTCCTTTATTTGATCAGATGAAACTAAAAATAGGAAATTCCAAAACATTGAATATTGTAGCTCATAATAATAACGAAAAAAACTATTATGTTGATAAAATATTATTTAATGGAGAAGAAATTTTAAATAATTACATTTCCCATAAAGTAATAATTAAAGGAGGAAAACTAGAGTTCTTTATGAGTTCTGTTCCTAACTATAATAGAGGAACAAAAAAAGAGAACTTTCCTTATTCTTTTACAACAGGTAAGATAGTTTCTACACCATATGTAAATGATGATGTAAGTCTTTTTGAAGATAAAGTAAGTGTAAAACTTTCTGTAAACACAAAAGATGCAGAAATTTACTACACATTAGATAATACCCAACCAAATAAATCTAAAATAAAATATAATGGAGAGTTTATAATCAGTAAATCGACAGAAATAAGAGCCATTGCAATAAAAGACAATATTGAAAAGAGCCATGAGTTAAAATTATTCGCAAAAAAAGCCAAGTATTTACCTTCAAAAACACTCAATAAAAAACTAAAATCAGGGTTGAAATACAAATATTACAAAGGAGACTTCTCCACAGTTTTTGATATAGAATCCCTCAAGCCAAATAGCAAGGGATATGTAACAAATTTTAGAATTGACATGAATTCCGAAGAAGATTATTTTGCTTATATTTTTGAAGGGTATATTAAAGTGCCTGAATCAGGTGTTTATTCTTTTTATAGTAAGTCGGATGATGGAAGTGTTTTATTTATAGATGATGTTGAAGTAGTTAACAATGACGGTTCTCACTCTTCTATCAAGGCTACAGGGGAAATTGCATTAAGTAAAGGTGTGCATAAATTAAAATTGATGTACTTTCAATCCTATGAAGGAAAAGACTTAGAACTTGGAATAAAAGTGCCAAGTAAGAATACTTATGAAAAAATATCAAGTGAAATCTTATATAATTAATCCCAAATAAGTTTTAAAACACTCTAATAAAGTCATTTCAGTTTTAATAAAAACTAAAGGATCTTAAATTTAAAAAATTAATAAGTATGACAAAATATGCATTAATACTATTAGTAATTGTGACTTTTTTTTCTTGCACAGAAGATAAAAAAGAAAAAGTTATAGAAACATTTATGACCTATAATATCAGATATGATAATAAAGAAGACGGGATTAATAGATGGAATCTTAGAAAAAAAGACCTTGTATCTGTTATAAAAAAACACAATCCAGCTATACTTGGAGTTCAAGAGGCTTTATATAATCAAATAGAATATTTAAAAAATAATACTGTATATAATTATATAGGAAGAGGAAGAGATGATGGAGAAAAAGAGGGAGAATATTCTGCGATATTTTTCGACCCAAATAAGGTAGAATTAGTAGAAGATGGTATGTTTTGGTTGTCAGAAAATATAGATACTCCTAATATAGGATGGGATGCCGTTTGTAAAAGAGTTGTTACATGGGGGAAGTTTATTCTAAACCACCAAGAACTCTACTTTTTTAATACACATTTTGATCATGTTGGTAAAATAGCAAGAATTGCTAGTTCTGATCTTTTGTTACAAAAGATTGAGGAAATAGCTGGAAATAAAGCGGTAATTATATGTGGTGATTTTAACTTTAACGATAGGCACAAAGGGTACGAAAATTTAACAGATACTATTCAAGAATACTTTCTGAGAGATAGTTTTAAAACTACAGACAACGAAAAAGAAACAAATACTGATACATTTAGAGGCTTTTCTATATCGAATCCTATTAAAAATGAAAACAGAATAGATTATATATTTTATAAAAATGGAGTTATTGTGTTGGACTATAAAATAGACTCATCAAATAATGGGACATCATACTTTTCAGATCATCTACCTGTAATTATTAAATCAGAAATCAGAAATAAATAAAGTAATATGGAAAAATCGAGAAGGAATTTTATTAAAAAAGCAGCTACTCTTGGTCTTGTTGCAAATATTTCGCCTCTATTAACTTTTGCCAATAAATTTGCAGATAAATATCCAAGTAATAGACCTATTGAGAGTCAAAGAACTTTTGTAAGCAAAGCTGTTGAACATAAAATAAAAAGTGTATCATCTTTAATTTATGATCATAAATTAGCTTGGATGTTTTCTAACTGTTATCCTAATACATTAGACACAACAGTGATGAAACATAACAGTGACGAAAAAAATCTAGATACATATATAATCACAGGGGATATTGACGCAATGTGGCTTAGAGATTCAACCGCTCAAGTATGGCCTTATTTACCATTGACAGGAAAAGATAAAGCACTAAAAAATATAATCAAAGGTCTTATAAATAGGCAATTGACTTATGTGTTAGCTGATCCATATACAAATGCTTTCTTAGAAAAAGAAGCGTATAGCTATTGGAGGACTAAAGACAATACTCAAAATATGGACAATGAAATTATCCATGAAAGAAAATGGGAAATAGACTCACTTTGTTATGTGGTAAGGTTAATAGATGGTTACTATAAGCATACAAAAGACACCTCTGTTTTTGATGAAAAGTGGGATTCAGCAATGAGATTAATTGTTAAAACATTCAGAGAACAACAAAGAAAACACAATAATGGTCCTTACAGCTTCACAAGAGAAACAGATAATTCAATAGAATCTTGCCCCGGATTCGGTTGGGGAAACCCTATAATCCCAAATGGACTTATATGCTCTAATTTTAGACCTTCTGATGACGCAACAAACTTATTGTTTTTAATTCCTTCAAACTACTTTGCCGCAACATCACTTGGACAAATGAGTGAACAGTATAAAACAATATACAAGAACAAGGAAATGTCTGAAAAGTGTTTGTCTTTTTCCGAAGAAGTAAAAAACGCTTTAAACCAAGAATCAAAATTCATTCACCCTAAAACAAAAAAGGAAATTATAGCCTACGAAGTTGATGGATTTGGTAATAGCTTATTTATGGATGATGCAAATATACCATCTCTATTGTCTCTTCCATATTTAGGTTGTTTGAGTAAAAATGATCCTATTTATAAAAATACTAGAGAATTTATTTTAAGTAAGTACAATCCGTATTTCGAAAAATACGGATTGTTAGAAGGAGGAGGAAGTCCTCATACAGGCAAAGGGAAGTTTTGGCCAATGAGCGTAACGATTAGAGCACTGACTAGTTCTGATAAAGAAGAAATAAGAAAGTGTTTAAAGATATTAGTAAATAGTGATGATGGTACTGGTTTCATGCACGAAGCAGTTAGCATAAGCAATCCAAAATATTTTACAAGATCATGGTTTGCTTGGGCAAACACTTTGTTTGGTGAACTAATTATAAACGTGGGTAATAAATACCCTGAATTATTAAAAGAAAATTATGTACAATAGAAGGGCTTTTACATTAGAAGGTGTGATTATTGGTTCTTCAGTAGAAACTGGAATACAATATCATTAGAAAATAACAAGCTGAAAAACGAGGAATACAATACTCATCAATATTCAACAAAATCTAAAGAATTGAACACAAAAAATTATCGACTATAAAACACCTAATGAAATGATGGATATTGAACTAAAAAATGTAATTTGGTAACATCAAAAATTAATAACGATTTGTTGCGTTAGAACATTGAAAACCAAGCGATGAATAAACTAGTTAAAATTCCAATAATAAAAAAAGAATTACTTTTTCTACTTATTATAATCACTTCATTATTTGCATTATGGGGAGTTGTAAATGATTTAACAAACCTAATGGCTTGGTAATAGCTATTGTAGGAAGTGCCTCATTTTCTGTATTACAGGGAGGTATTCTAGATGGAGGGAGGTCCAGGGTTTTCAGATATGCAAATTCTAGGGTTTATCTCTGAAGTAAATTTTTCTTTTAATTACCCTTAATTTGTTTAGCTGTCGTTGCTCATTATGGGTATGCGACATTAAAAAAATCTAAAATTATGAATACAAAAAAATATTGTTTTTCTTGTGATTTAAAAAATGATTCTAAATTGATCTCGGAATATAAAGAACATCATTTAGCTGGTAATATTTGGCCAGAGATTACTAAAAGTATCAAAGATGCTGGTGTTGTAAATCTGGAAATTTACCTAACTGGAAATAGAATGTTTATGATCATGGAGGTTCATGAAAATTTCGACCCAGTAAAAAAGGCAAAAATGGATGCTGATAATCCTAAAGTTCAAGAATGGGAAAAATTAATGTGGAATTATCAACAAGAACTTCCTTGGGCTAAAGATGGAGAAAAATGGATTCCACTAGAACAAGTTTTTAAATTAGGGGAATAGCCTCCTTTTTCATATTCTAATAGAAAAAGGTGCCTCTAAAAAAACAAGGGCACTGAAAAAGTCTAGGGCAAACTCATACTTTTTTCAAGTTAATTCGATTGGCTTGTAATTGTTTATATTGTTTATTTTTCGTATACTATACTGATAATCAAGTAAATATAATTATGGATTCAAAAAGTAAATTAGTCAGTATTTTTGGTAAGGTAGAAGACCCTAGAAGCGATATAAACAAGTTACATGACTTGGTTGATATCCTTCTTATTGGTGTGATTTCGGTGATTTGTGGGGCAGAAAC
>NZ_JBAHZZ010000174.1:0-9009 GCF_037132785.1 Flavicella sp.
CAACTCATGTAAGTAAATGGCATATACAAGCATATTTTGATAAATTTTGTTTTAGAATTAATAGGTCACAATACAAAGAATCCATTTTTCATAAAACAATTCTTAGAATGGTACTACAAAAACCTAAATATCAAAAAAATATAAAACAGACACTAGATGTATAACTCAATAAATTTTATTTGGTATGAAGATACGGAATTTTAAGTTCGAGTTCTTTAAAAAAAACAGGTATCTTTACCTTAGCTTTTAAATGAAAACATATGAAAATTACTTTTTTAGGTCATGCGAGTTTTTTAATTGAAATTGAAAACATAAAAATAATTGTAGATCCCTTTATAAGTCGAAATCCATTGGCAAAGGATATCAATTTAGCAGCACTAAATGCTGATTTTATTTTGGTTACACATGCACATGAAGATCATATGGCAGATGTTGAAATAATAGCAAAAGCCTCAGATGCTATAGTAGTTTCTAATTTTGAAATAGTCAGTTATTTCGAGAAACTAGGAATAAAAGGTCATCCTATGAATCACGGAGGAACCTGGGAATTTGATTTCGGGAAAGTAACTTATACCAATGCGGTTCATTCAAGTTCTTTTCCTGATGGCAGCTATGGAGGGAATCCTGGAGGGTTTTTAATTCAAGCAAAACATAAAAATATGTATATTGCTGGTGATACATCCTTGACTATGGACATGAAATTAATTCCATTGAAGGCGAAATTAGATGTTGCAATTTTACCAGTTGGTGATAATTTTACTATGGGAGTTGATGATGCAATTATTGCAAGTGATTTTTTAGAATGCTCAAAAATAATTGGTTGTCATTTTGATACTTTTGGATATATTGAAATCAATCATGAAGAGGCTATAAAAAAATTCTATGATAAAAATAAAGATTTGATGCTTTTAAAAATAGGGGAAGATATTCAATTATAATTTTATTTAGAAAATATTGAAAGCAACGTATCAAAAATATATTTTAAATTTTAAGCAAGCAAGTGGTACTTCAAGAGGAGTTTTAAGAACAAAAGAAACTTATTTTCTGATGCTTTTTGATAAAGGAAATGAAGGAATTGGTGAATGTGGTTTGTTTAAAGGTTTAAGTTGTGACGATAGACCTGACTACGAAGAAAAACTACAGTGGCTTTGTGCTAATATAACTCTAGGAGAAGAGGTTTTATTACAAGAATTGATTGAATTTCCTTCCATTCAATTTGGTGTTGAACAAGCTTTTTTGTCCTTGCGATCAAAATACAAATACGAATTGTTCAATACTGATTTTGTACATAAAAACAAACCAATCTCCATCAACGGATTGATATGGATGGGAGCAGCTGATCTTATGCAACAACAAATAGAGGCTAAATTAGTCGATGGTTTTGATACAATCAAGTTAAAAATTGGTGCAATCGATTTTGACAAAGAATGTCAATTGTTAGGTTCTATTCGTCAACGATTCTCTGCAAAAGAAATAGAGTTACGTGTAGATGCCAACGGTGCTTTTTCTCCAGAAGAAGCTTTGGATAAGTTAGAGCGGTTGGCACAGTTTGATTTACATTCCATTGAGCAACCAATTCGACAAGGACAAATTGCAGAAATGAAGAAATTATGTAAAGAAACTCCATTGCCAATTGCTTTGGATGAGGAGTTGATTGGTGTATTTCGAAAGGAAGAAAAGATAAAATTAATTAAAGAGATCAATCCACAATATATAATTCTAAAACCGAGTTTGTTAGGTGGAATTAAAGGGTGTAACGAATGGATTGCTATTGCACAAAAAAACAATATAGATTGGTGGATTACCTCCGCATTGGAAAGTAATATCGGTTTAAATGCAATTGCTCAGTATACGAGTAGCTTGCAAACAAAAATGCCACAAGGCTTAGGCACTGGTGGTTTATTTACAAATAATATAGATGCACCTCTTTCTGTTGAGTCAGGGAAGTTGTGGTATGACTCCTCTAAGCAATGGAGTCAAATTAAATACTGAATTCAAGTCACAAATGCAACTTTTTGGTTAAATAATAATTGTTCCATAACAAATATAGGATTTTCATACTCATGTCTCTTCCTAGATCTGTTATTTAGTTTTGTTTCTACTTCCTTGACTCGTTGTTGAATAACGTTTGTAAAATCACTTTATTTACTAATTACAGATTTGTTTTTACTAATAGTCATCGCTATTTCAGCCTGTTTATAGCCTTGATTTGACATGCAGTAAATTGTTTATCTTTGTGCTTGGGTAATGTGTGTCATACAACTTCTTTTTTGGCGATTTTAAACCGTAAGATACACATCCATCAAAATATAAAAGGTAGGTTTTCCTGCTTTTTTGTTTTGAAAAATATAATTAAAAACATTCAAATCGAAAAGTTGCGCTTATTAATTTAATTTAAGAATTTTAAGAATGAGTTATTTAGAAAAAGGGTTTTTAGGAAAAATTCAATGGTGGAGATATATTCTTGTATTTTTAATTGTCGGAGTAGGGTTTTTTATATTTTCAATTCCTCACGGAATAGCAATTTCAGTAAAAACAGTTTTGGGAGAAGTGGACTCTTCTAGAGTAGATGATATTAGTTATCTGATGACTATATTTGATTCCAATGTGAATTTGATGTATATGATTTTACCATTTGTTGGTGGTTTGTTTTTTTTATTATTTGCCGTTAAATTTATTCACGAACAGAAACTGGTAAATCTTACAACAGGAAGAAAAAGTATAGATTGGAAAAGAGTATGTTTTTCATTTTCTCTTTGGGCAATTGTTGTTGTGCTTTTTGTGGGTGTTCAGTATTTAGTAGCACCTGAATCAATCGTGTTTAATTTTCAAACAAAACCATTTTTGATATTGTTGCTAATAGGTGTTTTATTGATTCCTATTCAGACAAGTTTCGAAGAGTATATGTTTAGAGGTTATTTAATGCAGTCGTTGGCAGTTTTAGCAAAGAATCGTTGGTTTCCTTTATTGTTTACTTCCATTGTATTTGGAGTCATGCATGGTTCCAATCCAGAGGTAGCTAAATTAGGTTATGGTTTAATGGTGTATTATATAGGGACAGGTTTTTTTTTAGGAATTATTACTTTAATGGATGATGGAATGGAGTTGAGTTTAGGATTTCATGCTGCAAATAATTTAATATCTGCTTTATTGATAACAGCTGATTGGCAGGTTTTCCAGACATATTCTGTTTTTAAAGATATTGCAGAACCAAATTTGATTATGGCAATTATTCCTTCGTTGGTATTATTTTCAATTGTGGTTTTTATATATTCAAAGAAATATGGATGGACAGACTGGAAAGAAAAGTTAACTGGAGTTGTGAACCCTCCGAAACAATTGTTTGTTGATGAAAATGCTTAGTGTCCACAATGCATTTAAATTAAACGGTTTTTCTTTTAAGAATAAAGTTGAACTGTTGACTTATGTTTCCAGGAATACTATTAATGGAGAAGTGTTTTTAAAATCTTGGTTTGATGAAAATGATTCTATAATCGTTCAAACATCGGGTTCTACAGGAACACCAAAAGAAATTAACATCCAAAAGCAATTTATGCTGAATTCGGCAAAATCAACAGGTGTTTATTTTGATTTAATAGCGGGTACAACTGCTTTGTTATGTATGTCTTCTGATTTTATTGCTGGTAAAATGATGTGGGTAAGAGCATTGTCTTTAGGTTGGGAGTTGGATGTGGTTTCCATAAGTTCTAATCCATTAAATGAGACCGAAAAGAATTACGATTTTGCTGCGATGGTGCCGTTACAGGTTTTTAATTCAATTAATCAATTAAACTCAGTAAAGACTTTAATTGTTGGAGGAGGTGTGGTATCAAAAGAATTAAAAAGTTTTTTATGCGACTTGTCTACACAGGTATATGCAACTTATGGAATGACCGAAACTGTTACTCATATTGCTGTTAAAAAGCTAAATCATATTCAAGATAACACAGTAGAATATTATAACACATTACCATCAGTAAAAATAACTAAGGATACTAGAGGGTGTTTGGTGATTGATGCTCCTTTAGTTTCTAATAAAAAAATAATTACAAATGATTTGGTGAAATTAACTTCAGACAATATGTTTGAATGGTTGGGGAGGTATGATACAATAATTAATAGTGGAGGTATAAAGTTAATTCCAGAAAAAATAGAAAATAAAATTTCAAAAATTATTTCGAATAGTTTTTTTATGGCAGGTCTTAAAGATGCTTATTTAGGAGAAAAATTAGTATTGATTGTAGAGGGACAAGGCGAAACGATAGATACTAATAATAAAATTAAAATCTATTTAAAAAATATTCCCTTGAAACCCTATGAGGTTCCAAAGGAAATTTATTTTGTGGGAAATTTTGAACGAACTGATACAGGTAAAATCAAACGTACTGTAATTTTATCTAAAATTAATTAAAGTTGACTTGTAAACTCTTTTTGAAACTCATCCCAAGTTTGCTCAATATATTTGTCTTTTCCAAGATATAGCAAAATAGGTTCTATAGATTTTGCATCTAAATAACCAGGTAACTTTTGAATTAGTTGTTCGTCTTTATTCATGAAAACCGTACTAGGATAACTCATTTCTCCTTGCAGTAAGTTGGCGGCAAATTCATGATAGCCTTTTCTACCTTGACTGATGAATTTATACTGTCTGTCTTTGTAAAGTATCGATTCTTTTTGTTCGGCATTTAATTTAACAGCATAAAAATTTTCATTTATAAGCTCGGCAATAACGGTGTTTTTATAAGTGTCACGATCCATTTTTTTACAATAACCACACCAGTCGGTATAGACATCAATTAGGATATTTTTTTGCTGTTCTTTGTTGAGCTCAATTGCTTTTTCAAAGCTAATCCAATTGATCTCTTGTGCAGTCAATTGAAAAAGAGAAGCGCAAAGAAATACGATTGTAAGAAAATATTTTTTCATGTTTTTTTGTTAAATAAGTTTATTAATAAACTCCATGCATCAGTGATTTAATTATTTTAGTCAATGCAATAATCATCAATCCAGCTACTATTGGTACTAGTGTAAATATTAAGAAAAATGTTGTCAAAGAGTAATCACTTGTAATTTGATCAATCATTCCACCCATAGAGCCTGCAATTTTATTTCCCATTCCAATAGCTACATACCAAAGTCCGAACATCAAACCAATTTTAGTTGCTGGAACTAATTTTGAAACATAAGACAAACCAACAGGAGATAAGGTAAGTTCTCCAAGAGTATGTAGTAAATAGGCCAATACTAGCCAAATAACACTTACAGACGCTGTTTCTGCTCCTGAAGGGATGCTCGTTGATCCATAAGCTAATACTCCAAACCCAAGTCCCAATAAAATCAAACCAACTCCAAATTTAACACTAGCAGGAGGGTTGAATTTACTTTCCCAAATTTTAGAAAATAAAGGAGCAAATGCAATAATAAAAAAGGAATTTAAAATACCAAACCAAGAAGCAGGGATTTCCGTAGAACTCTCGTTAAATTGACTTTTTAACATCCAAAGTACAATTCCCCAAATAACAGCAAAACTACTTGCTAAGAATAAGTTTGCTAAAGCGTATTTTTTGAATGTTTTTTTAAAAAGTAAAACAAGGACGTAGGTAATAATTGCTAATGGAACTATAGTTATTAGTGTATTTGTAATTCTAAAAATAGTAGCCGCTGTTCCTTCAAGGAGTCTGTTGGTATAGTCTTTTGCGAAAATAGTCATAGAACCTCCGGCCTGTTCAAAAGCAGCCCAAAAGAAAACAGTAAAAAAAGCTAGTATTCCAACTACAATATATCTATCCCTTTGTACCTTAGGTGAAATCTCTTCAGTAGTTTCGGGACTGTTTTTGATAGGTAATCTGCCTTGCTGTTTTTTAGAGAGACCAATATGTCCAAAAATATTTTTAGCAAACCAAAATTGTAACATTCCTAAAAACATGAAAATTCCAGCCAGTCCAAACCCCCAGTGAAATCCGTAAGTTTCACCGATATAACCACATAATAGAATACCTAAAAAAGCTCCTGCATTTACTCCCATATAATAGATAGTAAAAGCTCCATCTTTTTTCTCTGGATGATCGTCATACATTTCAGAGATTATAGACGTCATATTTGGTTTGAATAATCCGTTTCCGGCGATCAAACAGCCAATACCTATATATAAACTTGTTGGTGTATCAAAGGTCATGGCAGCATGTCCAGCTGTCATTATCAATGCTCCTATGGCTACAGCCCAACGGTAGCCTAATAACTTATCGGCTAAATAACCTCCAATAACCGGAGTGAAATAAACTAACATGGTATAGGTTCCGTATAAGCTCATCGCTTCTTTTCTAGACCATGCCCAGCCGCCATCTATTATGGCTGAGGTTAAAAAGATTACCAATAAGGCGCGCATTCCATAATATGAAAACCGTTCCCACATTTCTGTGAAAAACAGAACAAATAGGCCTGCGGGATGTCCTAATACATTGTCTTTAAAAAAATCATTGTTATTACTCGTCATATAAATAGATTTTAATTTTGATTGCTTTTTAGGTGTTTGTCTAGGAAATTTGTCATTTTCCTAAACAAGTGAACTCTTGTGTTTTTTCCACTGTAAATACCGTGGGTACGATCTGGGTAAATTGCTTGTTCAAATTCTTTATTGACCTCTATCAATGCATTTGTCATTTGATAGGTGTTTTGTACATGTACATTATCGTCACCAGACCCATGGATAATCAAATAGTTCCCTTCTAGTTTCTCAGCATGAAATAGGGGAGAGTTAGAATCGTAACCATTTGGGTTTTCTTCAGGTGTTTGCATATATCTTTCTGTGTAGATTGTATCATAATATCTCCAAGAGGTAACAGGAGCAACAGCAATTGCGGTATTAAAAATATCAGCCCCTTTTAAAATGCAATTACTTGCCATAAAGCCACCATAACTCCATCCCCAAATAGCGATTGATTTTTCATTGATAAAAGGTAGTGATCCAAGTTTTTTGGCAACATCAATTTGGTCTATAGTTTCGTATTTTCCGAGTTCTTTGTAGGTTGCTTTTTTAAAGGCAGCACCTTTATATCCAGTTCCTCTTCCGTCAACACAAGCAACAATGTATCCTTTTTGTGTTAGCATATGGTACCAGTAATCGTTGTAGCTATTCCATGAGTTAGAAACTGATTGCGACCCTGGTCCCGAATATTGAACCATAACTAAAGGATAGTTTTTTGTAGGATCAAAATCTATGGGTTTTAACATCCACATATTAAACGTTCCGTTATCAGTAGTGATTTCTGAAAACTCTTTTTTAGAAAGACCGTAAGGTTGTAATTTTTCTAATAAGGTGCTGTTGTTTTTAATTTCTTTGATTATTTTTTTACCATTGAACAAGGAATATGTCAACGGGGAGTTTGCATCTGAATGTTTGATAATTGCAAAATTTTTAGTACTGCTAAAGTCTGCATTTGAGGTGCCTTTGTTTTTACTAATTATTTTTTTGCTTTTTCCGTTGACCCGAATTTGATAAATGGTTTTGTTGATACTGCCATCTGCAACCGACTGATAAAATAGGGTGCGTTCTTTTTTATCCAGACCATAAAACTTGGTTACGTCCCAGTTTCCTTTTGTAATTTGTTTTTTTAATTTTCCTATTGCGCTGTAATGGTACAAATGATTGAAACCACTTTTTTCACTTTGAAAAATAAAACTATTGTCTTGGAGGAAAGTTAAATTATCGATGTTATTAACATCTATATAACAGGAGTCTGTTTCTTCTAAAAGTAATTGTATAGAATTGTCTGTGCTATTGATAGAGAAAAGCTTTAATTTGTTTTGATGTCTGTTTAAAGTGATCACAGCAACATTTTTATCGTCGTTTGTCCATTTAAGTAAAGGGATATATTCATAGGAGCCGAGTTCGATTTCTTTTGATGACTTGGATTTTAGATCTGCAATGTGTAAGGTTACTTTTGAGTTTTTTTCTCCTGCTTTTGGGTATTTAAAAGCAAAAGAACTTGGATACAGGTTTTTACCAAATATATCCATTGAAAAAGTTGGAACCTCTGATTCATCAAATTTTAAGAAGGCTATCTTATGACTATCCGGACTCCATTCAAAAGCTTTTACAAAAGCAAACTCTTCTTCATATACCCAATCTGTGATTCCGTTAATCAGATGGTTCTTTTTTCCGTCAAAGGTGATTTGAGAAGTTTTTTCCGAAGAAAGGTTTTTAACGAATATATTGTTGTTTTTTATAAAAGCTATTTTTTTACCATCTTTAGAAAAAGTAGGTACTTGAATTTGGTCATCAACTACTTTTGAAAGTTTTTTTGTTGCAATTTCATAAATAAAAAAAATAGATTTTGAAGAATGGCGGTAAATTGATTGTGTATTCGTAGCAAGAAGAATATGCGTTTCATCTGCATTAAAAGAATAGGAATCAAAACAATTTATTTCCGCTAAATCTTTACTGTTTACAAGTGTCTTTGTCTTTTTTAAAATAGCATAACTGTATACATCTATTGATGTTGACTCCGTTTGCCTATCGTAATTAAGAAGACTGTAAAAATCTCCGTTCATAGGAGAATAAGAGTCTAGGTAGCTTTGACTAAATTCACCAGACCATATTTTATCTAAGGTTATTTGTTGAGTTTGTGCGGTTAAAAATAAGGGAATAAAGATAAAGAGAAGTCTAACGAATCTACGCATTTTTTTGAAGTCTGTTTGAGAGATGCCCAATTTATGAAAAATTAAGGAATATTTAATCTTTTAGAAAAGTTAAATTCACTCTCATTTTAAGACCGTTGCATAATGCTCTTTTCAGTTTTAGATTTCAATTTTTACTTTTTTAATCTAAAATTTATGTTTTTTTTCCTTATTTTCATTGTTTATGTTAGTTATTAACTCAGAACCAGTAGTTCTTTAATTAATATATTTTTTTGTATCTTTATTGATGGAAAAAACAGACTTACGAAGCGTGTCCGATCAAGAAAGAGAAATTATACGAAGGGATGCCATAAAAATGATAAATCGAGGAGA
>NZ_JBAHZZ010000184.1:0-8820 GCF_037132785.1 Flavicella sp.
AACTCATGTAAGTAAATGGCATATACAAGCATATTTTGATAAATTTTGTTTTAGAATTAATAGGTCACAATACAAAGAATCCATTTTTCATAAAACAATTCTTAGAATGGTACTACAAAAACCTAAATATCAAAAAAACACAAAACAGATACTAGGCGTATAACTCAGTTATGTTATTCTTTCAAATTAAAATATCACCCAATAGTTTAGGGTTATTTTGACCCCTAAAAAACAAAATGTACATTTAAATAACCACTTGTTTTATTGCAAAAAACAAATCTTAAAAACCCCTAAAAGTTGAAAAAAACATATTTACATCATTTATCTGCGAAAGAATACAAAAATAGTTTCAATGTTTTATATAAATCTTTATGTCTTTTTGCATACAAGTATGTTGACAACTTAG
Organism: Flavicella sp.; assembly: GCF_037132785.1. Lineage (GTDB taxonomy): Bacteria > Bacteroidota > Bacteroidia > Flavobacteriales > Flavobacteriaceae > Flavicella. The sequence goes on from NZ_JBAHZZ010000184.1 coordinate 407, forward strand.
AAGTTTCAAAAGATCTAGTTCAAGATTTATTTATTAAAATATGGGAAGATAAAATTGAGTTCAAAAATAAAGACAATGTTAAATCATACCTCTACACTTCTGTAAAGAATAGATCACTTGACTATTTAAAAAGCAAACGCTATAAATCTACATATTGTTTTTCTTCTATAAAAATGGAACAATTAGAGACTGAATCTTTTTTTATGAGAGAAGTCGTTGTTTCAGAAACAACTGCTATAATTGAAAAAGCTATTAACACCCTGCCCAATAAATGTGCACAAATAATTAGGCTTAGTGTAAACAATTTTACAAATATTGAAATAGCAAAAAACTTAAACATTTCAATTAACACCGTGAAAACTCAAAAAAGAATAGCATATAAAAGATTAAAACCAATATTAAAAGAACATTTCATTTTATTAATCTTCATTTTCAATTAATCTACTTGAATTACAAACAGTTTCATAACATAAGATTGTTGCAAGGTAAACGACAAAAAGAAACAGTCAAATTAACACCGTACCTACTTATAAGCAACTACTTAAAACATATGCTTAAGTTGAAAAACCACAAAAAACACTTGCTTTTGCAGATAGCGTTTGTGACTTACCCACATGAAACATAAAAACTACATTTTTTAGTCAAAAAAATATTCGTATCGATTGGAGTCGAATTTTAAAAATAAAAGACAAGGGCTATTACAGAGGTAAAAGTGCAGTTGGTAAACCTTCATATAATGATTTGTTACTTTTTAAAATGTGTCTTTTGCAGAGTTGGTATAGTTTAACACCAATTTTATTTTTAAATGGCGTAATAATACTTTAGAATATTTTTTATTTATATAATAAAAGATATTAAATCATAATACCGCTACGGATGTGTTTTTTTCTGAAATATGAATGAAAAAGAAACAAATTTAATGCGTCATTTAAATATCAAAATGGTTTAAGTGATTACGAAGTACAAGATAGACTTAATGACAGTTTATCATTCAGCTATTTCTATGGAATGACAATAGAACAAGTAGCACTAGACCATTGCAAATTTAGAACTGCATTGACAAAATGGAAAAAAAGATTTAATAATTTATTGGTAAAATAAGGTTTAAGGTGGAGCGAACTTTTCGAGGAATCTCAAAATAGAGGTTTCGATTTAAAAAATCAAAACTGAAGAGATCATTATCCAACGGTCTCAAAATTATATAAAAAATATTTTATTTTTTTAACCCTTTCAGTAAACTTTATCGTCTTAAAGATAAGTAAGTACATATTAACGTTGATATAACACATATATTATCATGCCTCTTTTTAATAAAATTTTTGAATTGTCTAAACAAATAGCTGATGAGCTACTAAAAGAAAAAGAGTCTTCTTATTTACAAAACTCTGAATTTTTTGATAATGATGATAAAGAATACATCTACAAAAACCTTACAGATGAAACCCTGAAAAAAGAACGAAAAAATCTATCTAAACAAATTGACATCAAAGAAAACTGGAAAACTATTAAAAACAAAACCAATAAACCTGTTAAGAAAATGGTGTTTTGGAGGTATGCAGTCGCCGCTGTTCTAATTGGTGTTTTAATATCTATTGACTTTTTATCTCCCCCCCCTACCATTAGCCCTCTAGAAACTAATACTCTTTTAGTTAAAAGCAACGGTCCTATAACAATTGGCACAGAAAAAGCAACTTTAACGCTAGAAGATGGCTCTAGTATTGAATTAGAAAAAGGAAAAAAATTCAAAACCAACACAATTAATAGTAATGGAGAAAAAATAGTTTACAAGAAACCTAAGGAGCCAAAGACAGCAATACAATATAATTATTTAACTATTCCCAGAGGTGGTCAGTATTCCATTGAACTTTCTGACGGTACTTACGTTTGGCTAAACTCTGAATCCAAATTAAAATTCCCTGTTGCCTTTTTAGAAGGAGAGCCTAGACAGGTAGAATTAATTTATGGTGAAGCATTCTTCTCTGTGTCTTCAAGTACAAACCATAATGGATCTAAGTTTAAAGTCATCAACCAAGCTCAAGTAGTTGAGGTTTTTGGTACAGAATTTAACATTAAGGCGTATAAAGATGAAACCCACATTTACACCACTTTAATTGAAGGAAAGGTTACAATTAGCAATCGGTTATCTATAAAACAAAAATTACTGCCTAATCAGCAGTCAATTCTAAATATTGAAAGCAATAATATAGAAATTATTCCTATAAACATCGAAAATGAAATAGCATGGAAACATGGAGTTTTTAGTTTTAAAGGAAAAAAATTAAAAGATATTATGAAAGTAATTTCTAGGTGGTATGATGTAGATGTCATTTTTGTAGACAAAGCTCTTGAAGACATAAAGTTTAAAGGCGTCTTGGGAAAAGAACAAAATATAGAAGAAATTTTATCATCAATTCAAACTTTAAGTATCATTAAAAATTATAAAATAAAAGGGAAAACTATAATTCTAAACTAGTCAATCTACAAATAACTTTTATCAACTATAACTAAACTATAATATATAAGATTAAACTAAACCAATCAACAACAAAAATCAGTATTAGAAATAAAGAGGAAAGAGTACAGACCGTGCAAAGTATATAACTCAATTCCCCTTTTGTAATTATTAATTAACCAAATATTTAACTAACTAATAAAACACAAATTTATGAAAAATAAATTAACCTACACTTTTCTTTTCTTTAAGGAAAAGCTATTAATAACCATTATGAAAACCTACATGTTTTTATACCTTACCACAGCATTAAGTTTTACCCCAATTAATGTTCTGTCTCAAGATTCTAAAATTATGATTAATGTCGATAAAACGTTAACTGTAGATGAAATTTTTGATCTTCTCATGCAACAAACAGATTATAAATTTATTTACCAAGAGGGAACGTTTGATGCTTTTCCTAAAATTAATATAAAAAAAGGACTCACTACCGCTAACGAACTACTAAACAGCAGCTTATCTAGAGGTAATTTCAATGTAACAATAACAAATACTAATACTGTAGTAATAAAAAAAAGCAGCATTGACTCCGTAATACAACAACAAATTTCTGGTATAATTTCTGACAACAATGGACAACCACTTCCGGGAGCTAATGTCCTTGAAAAAGGCACTACCAACGGAACACTAACAGATTTTGACGGTAATTACTCAATAAATGTAACATCAGGAGCTACATTAGTATTTTCTCACATAGGTTTTGTAACCCAAGAAATTGTAATAAGAAGTAATACCAAAGTAAACATTGAACTACAGGAAAACGAAGAGAGTTTAGAGGAAGTTATAGTAGTAGGATATGGTACTGCAAAAAAAGAAACCTTAACAGGCGCTGTTGAGCAGGTTAATGCGGAAGTTTTTGAAGATTTAGCAATAAGTAGTCCAGCTCTAGCCCTACAAGGTAGAACACCTGGACTAGTTGTTACACGTACATCTTCTAGACCAGGTGATGAGGATGTAAATTTCCTTATTAGAGGAGTTTCCTCTATAAATGGAATAGAACCTCTTATTGTTATTGATGGTGTTCCTTCAATAAATGCATCCTCTTTTAATGATATGAATCCTAATGATATTGAAAGCATAAGTGTATTAAAAGGTGGATCAGCATCTGTATACGGTTCTCGTGCAGCGGGAGGTGTTATTTTAGTTACTACAAAAAAAGGAAAAGGAGATATTAAAATAGACATCAGTTCTGTTTTTCGTATGGGAACTATAGGTATCCGTACACCATCACCAACAATGTCTGAATATGGACAATTATATTTAGCAGCAGTAGACGAAGATCTAGCTTCTGGTAAATCACCAAAATATTTCTTTTGGAGTGACCGAGAAACGGTAGCAAGAATAGCAAATGGAGAAGAAGGTTATTATGATTTACCAATAAACGGAAATATCTGGTTGGGTAATTCATCTAAGGTTGATGAATTGTTCGGGAACTCATACTCTAGCCAACACAATATTAGCGTATCTGGAGGCACCGAAAAAAATAATTTCCGTATTTCTGCAGGTTATGATGAAAATGTCGGGGGCTTAAAAGTTGCCGACGACAGTGAGGATAGATATAATTTCTCTATAAATTATGGTACTGAAATTAATGAAAGATTAAGTATTAATACAAATGTAACGTATTTTCACAATCACTTTTCAGGTCCCGGATCTGGTCTAGGAAGAGAAGCAGCAACTTGGGATGCACCCTTATTCCCTACTTACAATCCTGACGGACAGTATTATGCTAATTTTGGAGGTGTTAACATTACAGGTAATAGAAATGCTGTAGCACAGGTGATTGATGCAGGTAGGGAAAATAAGACGATAGAGCAATTTAAAATTGCTGCACAAGCGACGTATAAACTAACAGATCATTTAAATGTTGTAGGTTCTTATGCCTTTAGCAAACAAAATAGCGAATACCAAATATATGCAGTTTCAGTACCGTTGTATAGTTGGCAAGGAGATTATTCTAATAGCATCAATAATACCAGTTATATCAAAGAAGGAACTGGGCCCGATAAAAATGACGGTAATATTACCTATAAAAATTACAAAGGTATCTTAAACTATACTAATAGTTTTGGAGATCATAATATATCTGGATTATTGGCTATAGAAGCAGATAGAAATGTTATTAATGAATATAGTGTTAAAAGAACTGGATTTGTTGATTATGGAGTATACGACCTGAACTTGGGAGATGAAGACCAAGAAATTGAAACCTCTGGAGGAGGTAATACTTGGGGGTTCTATGGATATATTGGACGTGTCAATTATGATTACAAAAACAAATATTTATTTGAACTACAAGGTAGACGAGATGGCTCTTCAAGATTTGCAGAGGGTTTTAAATGGTCTAATTATGGTAGTATATCTGCTGGTTGGGTTTTAACTCAAGAGGGCTTCTTAAAAGACAATAAGACCATTTCATTTTTAAAACTAAGAGGAGGATATGGTGAACTAGGAAGTACATCTGGTATCGGTAATTTTGGGTATTTATCAACTGTTTCCTTTGGCACTACTGTTTTTGGACAAACTACTGCAGCACAACAAGGAACAGCAAGAGCGAGTAATTTATTTAGCGACACTACAACATGGGAGCGCATTGTGAATAGAGAAATTGGTATAGATTTTAAGTTGTTTAACAGTAAAATGTTCGGTTCTGTAGATTTTTATCAAAAAGAAAACGTGGATATGCTTGTTAAAGGTGAATACCCAGACTTACTAGGAACGGATGCTCCATTTACAAATTCAGGTACTTTAGAAACTAACGGATGGGAAGTTCTGTTAGGTTGGAGAGATCAAATTGGGAATTTTGACTTTGCCATCAGTGCAAATATGAGTGATAGTAGAAACGAAATCACAAAATATGATCTTGCTTCAGTAATTAATGAAAATCTTAATAGTGCAAATGATGGTGAAAACATTTTGGGCAAACCAATTAACTCCTTTTATTTATGGGAAACTAATGGTTATTTTGAATCTCAAGCAGAAGTTGATGCCTATTATGCAAATCATACCGCAGGAGGAATCTTACCTTCACAAACATCAGCAAACTCAATACGCCCTGGAGACATGCGAGTTGTTGATTCTAATGGAGATGGAAAACTTGATGAAGAGGATCTAACTTATCATGGAGATAATGCTCAGCATTATGTATACGGATTAAATTTTGATGTAAAATATAAGAACTTTGACTTTAGTGCCTTTTTTCAAGGGGCTCTAAATCATCAAATATATAGAACAGGTTATTTTGCACAGCCCTTTCAAGCAGTATGGCAAAACCAATCTAATACATGGCTAGGTAGAACATGGACAGAAGACAATACTGATGCTGAGTTCCCTAGACTATCTACTCAAGGAGGAATATCCAAATGGAACTACAGAAGTAAAGATCATATTTTACAAAACAATAGATATATTAGATTAAAATCTCTTATTATTGGTTATAATATTAAAGGCCTTAAGCTAGGTAATACACCTATTCATACAGTACGTGTTTATTTTTCAGGAAATGATTTGTTTGAATTTTCCAGTGTAAAAGACGGGTATGACCCTGAATTCCAATCGAGTTCAAACAATAGCGCTTATCCATTTATGCGTACTTGGGCATTGGGTTTAAAAGTATCTCTTTAAGATAACTAGTAATAATAAAATTATATAAAAATGAAAAAACTAATATATATAATAGTACCCTGCGTGATGTTATTATTTACATCTTGTACAGACAATTTTATAGATCTAACACCGCCAGCTGAAATTACTGAAGGTGTGTATTTTAACGAAACTGAGCATTTTTTATCAAGTTCCAATAGGTTTTATACTAACTTAATAGGATGGGGTGACCAAGGAGTATATTCTGATCACGGTTCAGATTTAATTGGTTATGAAGAGAGCAGTACGATGCAAGACTATAGTAGAGGAGATTATCAGCCACCAGTAAATGATGATTATTATTCAAATGCTTACGAGGCTATTAGAGATATGAACCTTTTACTTGAGAGAGCGGAGACTTTTGAAGGTGGAGATATAAGTGAATATCTAGCAGCAACTAAATTTCATAGAGCTTGGCAGTATTTCTTCTTGATACAACGTTTTGGAGGTGTTGTATTAGTAACAAGTTCACTAGATGTTGATTCTGACAAATTAGATGCTCCGCGTAATAGTAGATATGAAGTTGTGTTTCAAATTTTAGCGGACTTAGATGACGCAATCGCTGGCTTACCTACTGAAGCCACAATAGCTTCTGCTGATAAAGGTAAAATTAGTAAAGAGGCTGCAAAGTCTTTTAAAGCTGATGTTTTATTGCATGAGGCTACTTGGATGAAATATGTAGGTACCACTACTGATGGGGACGGTGTTAGTGCCGGTACTGGCAGTACTGGCTATGATGCTTCCAATATTACAGCCTATTTACAAGAAGTAGTTACTTTAACGAAATCTGTAATGGATTCTGGTACTTTTGAACTTTGGAATCATAATGATATTCTCGATGATTTGAGTTCAAATTTCTTATTTAATCTTGAAGATGGAGGATCTAATCCAGGTGGATTGGATAAAGCCTCTAACAAAGAGTTTATTTTTTATAATAAATATGATAACATTTTTAGACAAGCTAATACACTAGTAAGTCATGTCTACCAAGGAAGAACAAAGCCAAGTAGAAAAATGATAGATTTGTTTTTATGTACTGATGGATTGACAATTTCTCAATCTTCTTTGTTTGAAGGGTATACAAACACACCTGATGAGTACCAAAACAGAGACCTTAGAATGAAAGCCTATTTTACGTATCATAAAAATCTTGGTGAAATCCCTCAAAATGGAGACGTCCTTTTGAATGGTTCAAATAATAATGGGTATTTCAATTCAAAATTTATGAGTTGGAAATGGGGTACAGACGAAGCATATAGAGCGACAAAAGAAGAAGCTTATGACATGCCTTTTATTCGTCTAGCAGAAGTGTATTTAATGTATGCTGAGGCATTGTATGAGTTAAATGGGACTCTTACAGATGGAGAGATGAATGAATCCATAAATTTAGTTAAGGCTAGAGCCGGTTTACCTGCTCTTACAAATGCTTTTTTAACGACTAATAATATGGACTTAAAAACAGAAATTAGAAGAGAGCGTACCATTGAGCTTTATGCAGAGGGTTCAACAAGGTTTACAGACTTAAAACGTTGGGGAATTGCTGTAGAAGAATTAGGAAAGACCATTTATGGAGCAGTTATAGAAGGCACTATATATGAAGGAAACGATGCTCTATACACACCTAGTAATTATGGTTACGGAGAAGAAGCAACCATAATAGGTGATGGTACTAGTAAAAGTTGTATTGTAGTACAGCCATCATCAATTCGTAACTTTTCTAGTCATAATTATTTATTTCCACTGCCTACTTCTCAATTAGGATTCAATGAGAAATTTTTACAAAACCCAGGGTATTAATAATGAGATAATAATCTATATTTTAATTAGTTCTTTGGTTAAACGAACGATTATAGACATAAAGTTTATAATCGTTTTTTATATCTATCAATCCAGTCCTAAATAAATTTATAGTCTACGAAATCTAGCCATTTAATACCAAATGAATTTCAGAGTGGTTAATAATAAATTTGAATTATTTTTTTCTTTAAATAAAAAAAAGCATAGGTTACGGTTCTATTTTTACGAGTTAGTCATTTAGTTTCTGTATCTTAGTGTCATTAAATATAACAGATATGGATATTTTTCAAGGTCAAAATATACTGAGTTTTATAAAAGAACTGCCAAATGATGAAGCTTGTAAGGCTTATTTAGCCAAAATAAAATGGTCTGAAGGTTTTATATGTAGTAAATGTTGTGGCACAAAAGGTTGTGAGAAATCAGGCTATAATTATCATTGTTATGGTTGTGATCATGTTGAAAG
>NZ_JBAHZZ010000188.1:0-7308 GCF_037132785.1 Flavicella sp.
CTAAAAACTAAAGGAAAATGAACCAAGAAAGAGATCCATAACTAACATAAACAATGAAAATAAGGAAAAAAACATAAATTTTAGATTTAAAAAGTAAAAATTGAAATCTAAAACTGAAAAGAGCATTATGCAACGGTCTTAAGTTGTACCATTCTAACATTTAAATGACGCATTAAATTCGTTTCTTTTTCATTTATATTTCACACAAAAACAAAACCGTAGCGGAGCTATGCTTCAATTTTTATTTTATTTTTTGAATAAAAAACACTCCAAATTATTATTACGTCATTTAAAAGTAAAATGGGTATTAGTTAATAAACCCTTAAGCATTAAGTTAAATTAAGAGTCTTTTTTCTCTTCAGGATTTTGCATATTTTTAAAGGTGTATCTGGTCAAATCTTTTCCTTTATATCCGTTATATACAAATAGAGGAATTAGAATAAAAGCCATTATTGATACTCCAATACCAATATAAAATTCAGCTTTTTCACCCTTTATAGATTGAAGGTATAATCCGCTTCCAATAAGTCCAAGTACAATTATCAGTACGATTTTCACAAGTATTTTCATGTCAATTAGTTACTTCGATTAGCTTTCTTCGATATGCTGTTAAAAGACGAGACTTAGAGATAAACCCTTTGTAAACTCCATTTTTAACAACAGGTAAATTCCAAGCACCACTATCTTGAAATTTTTTCATAATTTCTTTCATTGAGTTTTTCTCATAGTCGATTATGCCTTTAGAATTTTGCATTAATTCTTGCACGGTAACTGTTTCGTATAAACTTTGATCAAACATAACTCCACGGATGTCATCCAATAGTAGGACTCCTAAATATTGATTTTTTTCGTCTACTACAGGGAAGTTATTACGAGAAGATTTTGCAACTGCCTCTTTTACTACATAACCCAATTTCATTTCTGGATGTAAAGAGATAAAATTGGTTTCAATTACCTTATCTATATCCATCAACATCAGTACATTCATATCCTTGTCATGCGTCATAAGCTCTCCTTTTTTAGCTAATTCGGCAGCATAAATATTAAAGGGAATATATTTTTTTGTGATTAAGTATGCGATAGCAGAGGTGATCATTAAAGGGATAAATAGTTCGTGTCCGCCTGTAATTTCTGCAATTAAGAATATTGCAGTTAAAGGAGCGTGTAGTACTCCTGCCATTAAACCTGCCATTCCTACCAAGGCAAAATTCCCAGTAGATAATTGATGACTTGAAATATTTACTGTGTTAAAAAACAAAGCAAAAACAAAACCAGTAACACTACCCGTAAAAAGTGTTGGTGCAAATACACCACCAACCCCACCAGCTCCAAAAGTAATAGAAGTTGCGACTACTTTAAAAGCAACCAGTCCTAATAGAAAAATAATAATCCACCAGCTGTTTTCTGTAACAATTCCAAAATAATTTTGATCAAAAACATCAGATACATTATTGTTTAAAAGGTTATTTATGGTTATAAATCCTTCCCCAAATAATGGAGGTATGAAGTATACAATAACTCCAAGTCCAACTCCTCCTATTAAAAGGCGTTTATAAGGGTTTGCAAATTTGGCAAAGAAATTACTAATCGAAAAATAGACTTTACTAAAATAAACCGATATCAATCCGCAACTAACTCCTAAAAATATATAATAGACAGTGTCTACTAAAGTAAATTTATCTGTCAATTCAAAACGTAAAAGAGCGTTGTCTCCAAGAAAGAAATAAGAAGTTAAAATTGCTGAAATTGAAGAAAGTAATAATGGAATCAAAGAAACCATAGTTAAATCTAAACTAAAAATTTCAATAGCAAATATGATTGCTGCAATAGGAGCTTTAAAAATAGAGGACATGGCTGCTGCTGCTGCTGCTCCAATTAATAATGTACGAGTACTTCTGTTTAAGTGAAATAGCCTAGCTACGTTAGATCCAATAGCAGCACTGGTCGCTACAGTTGGGCCCTCCAGTCCAACAGAACCACCAAAGCCAACAGTTATAGGAGCTGTAAGAATTGAACTATACATTTTGTAACGCTCCATAAGTCCTTTCTTTTTGGAAATGGCATGTAAGGTGGATGGTATTCCATGAGAAACCTTCTTTTTGATTACATATTTAATCATCAATAAAGTAAGTGCCAATCCAATAATAGGGAAGATAAAATAAAAGGCATCGTGGTATTTCTGTACCACACCTGCTTCTAAAGTTTCTTGAATTAAGTGCGTTAAGTTTTTTAATGTTACCGCAGCTAAACCAGAAAGTAAACCAATAATTATACTTACAATATAAATAAATTGTTGACTTGTTAGATGTTTGTATTTCCAAATTAGAAATTTGGTAATTATGTTTTTTTTGTGTGGTGACATATCTTTATTTCATTCAAACATCCCACTTAGAAAGTGGGATGTTATTGTTGTGCTTATTGGTTGTCTTCTTTTTTTAAAATATTTAGTTTTAGACTTAATTCTGTAAGTTGAGTATCGTCTAATTTTGATGGCGCATCAATCATGACATCTCTACCTGAATTGTTTTTAGGGAAGGCAATAAAATCTCTAATAGTTTCCTTTCCTGCTAAGATTGCAACCAATCTATCCAATCCAAAAGCCAATCCACCATGAGGAGGTGCTCCGAATTCGAATGCGTCCATTAGGAAGCCGAATTGTGCGATAGCTTCCTCTTCAGAGAATCCTAAATGTTTTAACATGATTGCCTGTGTTGCTTTGTCATGAATACGAATAGATCCTCCTCCAATTTCATTTCCATTTAATACCAAATCATACGCATTTGCTTTTACTTCTCCAGGATTAGAATTTAATAATTCTAATTGTCCCGGTTTAGGAGATGTAAACGGATGATGCATTGCATGGTAATGTCCAGTTTCTTCATCTAATTCCAATAAAGGAAAATCGATTACCCATAAAGGAGCAAATTCTTCTGGTTTTCTTAGTCCTAAACGCTCTGCCAATTCCATGCGTAAAGCACTCAGTTGAGCTCTTACTTTATTTATTTTTCCAGAAAGCACACAGATCAAATCTCCAGGCTTAGCTCCTGTTTTCTCTGCCCAAGCAGCCAAATCTTCTTGGTTGTAGAATTTATCTACTGAAGATTTAAATGTACCATCTTCGTTATATTTTGCATAGATCATTCCAAAAGCACCCACTTGTGGACGTTTAACCCAGGCAACTAATTTGTCAATTTCTTTTCTTGTATAAGCAGCTCCACCAGGTACAGCAATACCTACTACTAATTCTGCTTCGTCAAATATTTTAAACTCTCTATGTTTAGCAACATCGTTTAATTCGCCAAACTCCATTCCAAAACGAATATCTGGTTTGTCGTTTCCATAAGTTTTCATGGCATGATCAAAAGTCATTCTAGGGAAATCACCAATTTCTATATTGTTTACTTTTTTCAATAAGTGACGTGTCAGTCCTTCAAAAACATGTAAGATATCTTCTTGTTCCACAAAAGCCATTTCACAGTCAATTTGTGTAAATTCAGGTTGTCTATCAGCACGTAAATCTTCATCTCTAAAACATTTTACAATTTGAAAGTATTTATCCATTCCACCTACCATCAACAATTGCTTAAAGGTTTGTGGAGATTGAGGCAAAGCATAAAACTGTCCTTCATTCATTCTTGAAGGAACCACAAAATCTCTTGCTCCTTCAGGAGTAGATTTGATTAAGTATGGGGTTTCTATTTCAATAAATGCTTGGTTTGATAAAAAGTTACGAACCTCTTGAGTTACTTTAGCTCTAAAAATCAGGTTGTTTTTAATAGGATTTCTACGGATGTCTAAATAACGATATTTCATACGTAATTCTTCACCGCCATCTGTTTCATTCTCAATGGTAAATGGAGGTAATTTAGACGCATTTAGTATCGTTAGTTCACTTACTAATAATTCGATGTCTCCTGTATAGATTTTATCGTTTTTAGACTGACGCTCAATGATAGCACCTTTTACTTGTATTACAAATTCACGTCCTAAAGATTTTGCTTTTTCGATGATAGCTTTGTCAGTACGGTCTTCATCAAATATCAATTGGGTAATTCCGTAACGATCACGTAAATCTATCCAGATCATAAACCCTTTGTCACGTATTTTTTGTACCCAACCTGATAAGATTACTTCTTCTCCAACATTTGAAATATTTAATTCTCCGTTAGTATGACTTCTATACATCTGTTCTTTATATTTAAAAAGACAGGGAAATAACCTGTCTGAATGTGTTTTATAATTGTTGCCTTTTAAAGATGTGCAAATTTACTGTTTAATTGTGGATTTCTTAAATTCAAAGTCTATTTTATTCTATTGAAGAATAAACAAATAAAAACTAAAATATTTTCTATTATTGTTTTAGAATAAGATGTGAACGGGTTTTAAGATTGCCTGCTTAAAGCTTAAGCCGTTCCATTAAATTATTTGTAGCTTTACATGTTTTTAAATTAGATACTAACTAAGTAAATTAGAAATAAAAAATACATGAATTATCAACATTTAGTAGTCGAGCTAAAACAAAACATTGAACGTTTTGGAACTAAAAAAGCTATTTTTTTTAAAAATAATAAGCTTAATTCATGGGAAGGAATCTCATGGAAAGTTTTTGGAGAACGAATTGATAAATTGTCGAAGGCTTTAATTAAACAGGGTGTAAAAGAACAAGATAATATTGGAATTTTTGCTGAAAATATGCCTGAATGGATTATTTCTGATATTTCAATAATGAGTATTAGGGCGGTAACAGTTCCTATTTATGCTACCAATTCTAGAAAGGAATCGGAATATATTATAAATGATGCAGAGATATCAGTGTTATTTGTTGGTGGCCAACAAGAATACGATAAAGCCTTAGGAATTTTAGCTACAAATGAATATTTAAAATTAATAATTGCTTTAAATAATGAAATAACAATTCAAGAGTCGGAAAAATCTGTTTATCTATCCGATTTTGAGCAAATAGGATCAGATGAAAAAATAGTTATTGAACTTCAAAAAAGACATTACGAATGTGAATTATCTGATTTAGCTAGTATTATTTATACATCTGGTACTACTGGAGAGCCAAAAGGAGTGATGTTAGATCATCTTAATTTTTCAGCTTCACTAAAATCACATAGTGATGAGTTAAATGCAACAGTAGAGGATTCCTCTTTAAGTTTTTTGCCACTAAGTCATATATACGAACGTAGTTGGGTGTTTTTCTGTTTGTACAAAGGAATTGAAGTGTATTTCAATCAAAACCCAAAGTTAATTGCGGATGTTTTAAAAGAAGTGAAACCTACATTAATGTGTACAGTTCCTAGAATTTTTGAAAAAATATTTGCTGCAATTCAAGAGAAAAGAAAAGAAGCTTCACCCGCTAAAATGAAATTAGCAAGTTGGGCTTTAGGTATTGGAAATACCTATAACAATAAGTACAAGCGATTTGACAAAAAAATACCGTTTCTAATAAAATTAAAATTTAAGATAGCAGACAAATTAGTATTGAGCAAACTTAGAGAGGTTTTTGGAGGGCGTATTAAATTCATGCCTTGTGGAGGTGCACCATTAGCTGAAGATTTGGTTTCGTTTTTTCATTCTTTTGGCTTAAATATAAAATGTGGTTATGGTTTGACAGAAACTACTGCAACAGTTACGTTATTTGGAGACAAGAATTTTGTGTTTAATTCAGCAGGGAAACCGATTTCAGGTGCTCAAATTAAAATAGGCAACAATGATGAAATTTTAATAAAAGGACCAGGAGTGATGAAAGGTTATTACAAAAAGCCCGAAGCTACTGCTGCTGTTTTTAAGGAGGGTTGGTTTTGTACTGGCGATGCTGGTAAAATGGATGCAGAAGGTAATTTGACAATAACAGATAGAATTAAAGATTTAATGAAAACTTCAGGAGGAAAATATATCGCTCCACAAAAATTAGAAATGGCATTGGTTAACGATTCTTTTATTGAGCAAATTGCCGTTATTGGAGATCAACAAAAGTATGTTACAGCATTGGCTGTTCCTAGTTTTGAAAACATTAAAAAGTATGCTATTGAACATAAAATTAATTTTAAAACAATTGAAGAATTAATTAATCATAATCAGATAAAATCGTTGTTTGAAAAACGATTTGAAGAATTGCAAAAAGAGTTTTCTAAGTATGAGAAAATTAAGAAATTCACTTTGTTACCAAAAGAATTTAGCATTGATTCTGGTGAAATTACAGCCTCACTAAAACTAAAACGAAAGGTGATTCATAAAAAATACAAAGAGCTTATTGAAAAAATGTATGCCGAATAAAATGCGCTTTTGTAACTTTGTATAAAAATTAAAGATATTGGACGCAAAATTATATTTAGTACCTACACCGATTGGAAACTTGGAAGACATGACTTTCCGTGCGGTGAGAATTTTAAAGGAAGTTGATTTAATTTTAGCTGAAGACACACGTACCTCGGGTAAATTATTAAAACATTTTGATGTTCAAACTCAAATGATGAGTCACCATATGCATAACGAGCATAAAATGGTAGCGAGAATTGTTGAGCGAATTCAGAATGGAGAGTCGGTTGCTTTAATTTCTGATGCAGGTACTCCTGCAATTTCCGATCCTGGGTTTTTATTATCGAGATCCTGTGTGCAAGCAGGTGTAGAGATAGAGTGTTTACCAGGGGCAACAGCATTTGTGCCAGCTTTGGTAAATAGTGCTTTGCCAAATGATAAATTTGTTTTTGAAGGTTTTTTACCTGTTAAAAAAGGAAGACAAACACGATTATTTTTATTGGCAGAAGAAACAAGAACCATGATTTTTTATGAATCGCCACACAAATTAATAAAAACCTTAACCCATTTTGCTGAATATTTTGGAGCTGATAGACAGATTTCCGTATCCAGAGAGTTGACCAAGTTATTTGAAGAGACAAAACGTGGAACTATAAATGAGCTTATAAAGCATTTTACAGAAAACACCTTAAAAGGTGAAATTGTAGTAATTGTAGATGGTAAAAAATAGAAACATCTTAATGAAATATAAACCTTTGTAGAAATGTAAAGGCTTTTTTGTTTAGATATTCCGATTTTGTCAATAAGTAATATCAATTTTATTTTTAAATGGATTATTTTTTATTCAGATAAGCAATAAAAATTGAAGAATGGCACCGCTTCGGTTTTGTTATTCGGTAAAACAAGACCGTTGCAAGGTACATGACAAAAACAAACATCCAAATTTAGGATATAAATCATTGTTTGTTAGCTTATTAAGATGTATATTCAAGCCATGAAACTACAAATAACACCTACTTTTGCAGATAGCATTTGTGATTTACG
>NZ_JBAHZZ010000191.1:0-10229 GCF_037132785.1 Flavicella sp.
AATTCATTTTTCTCTTGCCCTACAATTGTCTGAAGTGTTGAAATAAGTATTACCGCTGTTATGATCAATCTTTTCATATTTTGTTATTCGTTAATGAGACTCTTCAACAAGAATCAATTCTATTGTTTTCTACAAAGTTAACCCCTAAGAGAGACAGTTTCTGTCACTCTACTATTTATTAAGGAAATAATTACTATTTTTTTTACAATAACAGATTTTATAGCCCTCAAGTCTTAAGCTGGTTAACATTCTTTTTATAGTTCTTACGCTACATTCAAAATTATTTGCTGTTTTTTCTAATGAGTATAACCTTCTATGCTCTATTAAGTACAATAAATGGGATTCTTTTTCTTTTCTTTCAGAATAAGTCATAGCATTTTCTTAAATTAATTGTCTATTCTGGTTTTAAAATCTTGTAGTAATGGAGTATTATCAATAAAGTTATAGAGTGTTAATTGTTGTACTTTGTAATATAACGCCCAATAACTTTGTAAGGTTTGTATATAGTTTTCATTGGCTTGTTGCCAAGCTTTTCTAGAAGAAGTCAAATTTAAAAAATCTACACTACCAGATAAAAAACGTTTTTCCGTTAAATGATACGACTCTTTTGATATTTCATTTGTTCTTAGCGCTCCCAATACCAACTCATGCTGAATGTTAAAGTCTAAAACATTTTGTGTAATATCTTGCTTATAGGTTTCTTCATTTTGTTGGAGTTCTATATCTACCACCTCTTTATTCATTCTAGCGGTTTTAATCTTTCCTTTGCGTTCTCCCCAATCTAAAACAGGAACACTAAATTGAATACTTACCATTTTCTGGTTTGAAAATCCGCTATAAGCATCTACAAAAGTATCTGCTTGCTGATTTAAACCATAGCTAGCTGCTATAGATAAATCGAATCTATTGTCTTTTATCGTCTCATCTAAATCTCTTAAAGCTGTTATTTTTTGTATCTTTAAATCAAGTATATCTGGATTATTTTGATAGGCTAATTCTATGGCTTGATTTAAGTTTATTGTTAAATCTGAAATTAACTCAGGTAATTGGGGTAGTGCGCCAACAGGCAGTTTATCTCTTAAAAATAATTTTAATGCTGCAGTTGCTTTTTGAAGCGCTTGTTTATTTTGAGTTAAATTAGTATTTGCATTGTACACATCTAATTCTAAGTTTAAAAGCTGATCGAGTTCTATAGCTATTAAATCATACCGTTGTTTACCAATATGAAATAATTTTTTAGAGGTAGCTTTATTTTCTTTAGCAATGGTTACCTTTTTACTAGCTAATGCCCAATTAAAAAATAAATTAACCACATTTAAATTTATGGTTTGTAGCTCGTATAAAAAAATTTGTTTTGATTTTTGAAACTCTAAAGTTGCTGTTTTTTTCTCCCATTTAAAGCTGTTAAAAGCCATTATAGGTTGTACTAAACCAATGGTAACAGGCGTTGTGTTAAAGCTTTTAGTTTCATAATCTCCAAAATTCTCAAGCCTATTAAAACTAGACGTTATATATAAACTTGTACCTGTAGCTCTTATATTTTGACTTACAGAAAGGCTTGCAAAACTATTAATTGTTTGTTGTTGCCTAAATACATCTATATTCTGTTCAGAATCATAGCGTTCTATTAAAGCACTATTGAATGTAAAAGGAGTAGTAGTAAAATCAATTTTAGGTAATAAACTTGATTTATAGGATCTGAATTCCCAATAATTAACACCATAATTTCGTTTTGCCTTAAAAATATCTAAAGAGTTTTTAGCTGCTAGTTTTAAAACATCATTTAGTGTTATGTTTTGGGGAATAGATAAAGTCTCTTGTTTTTGCGCACTAACTTTTGCCCAACTTAATAAGAAACAAATTCCAATAGCTACTTGTTTTAATTTTGTATAATGAATCATATTTTCTTCATAAATTGATAATAACATAATGGTATAAAATATAGACTGATGATTGTACCCAAAAGCATACCACCAATTAACGCTATTGCTAAAGGTGCTTGTAATTCTGCTCCTATTCCGCTAGTTAATAATAAAGGCACCAAAGCTAGAATTGTTGTTAAACTGGTCATTAATATGGGTTTTAAACGTCTTTGACCTGCTACTAA
Organism: Flavicella sp.; assembly: GCF_037132785.1. Classification (GTDB taxonomy): domain Bacteria; phylum Bacteroidota; class Bacteroidia; order Flavobacteriales; family Flavobacteriaceae; genus Flavicella. The sequence continues at coordinate 2,108 of NZ_JBAHZZ010000191.1, forward strand.
TAATGCTTTCATTAAAGAATACCCTTGTCTTCGTAATTGAATAATGGTATCTATTTTTAAAATAGAATCGTTAATAATAATACCGCTCATTACTACAATACCTATCATAGACATTAAGTTAATGCTCATACCAAAAAGTTTTAAAAACAAAAATGCACCTGCTAAATCTATAGGTACTTCTAACAATATAATTAATGGTAAAACAAAAGATTCAAATTGTGAGGCTAGAATAAAATACAGCAACACTAAAGAAATTAATAACACTATTTTTAATTCGCTCATTAATTCTTGATTAGAAAAAAAACTTCCAGAAAAATGAACATCGTACTGAGAATTCTTACCAACTACTTTCTTTATATCTGTAATGGTGGCTTCTACTTGAGCATCATCTATATGAAATGCTACTGGGTAATATTCACCTTCATTACCTCCTGTAATTGTTTTTAAATCTTCTGATTTTACTGTTTTAATAAAGTTTTTCACTTGAAAAACAGCACTATCTCTAGAAATAACTGTTGTTTCATTTAAAATATCATTCAAATATTTTGCACTTCCTCCTAAAATTACCGGTACAAAGTTTTGATTATCTACAATTGACAACACTTCACGCTCATTAAAAGCACTTTTTAAAGTACTAAACAACGTATTTGTATTTACATTATATGTCATTAGCTTTTCTTGATCTGCAACCAATGTCATATATTCTTGCATTGCAATAGGTTCTAACTTAACGATGTATGAACTTGCTTGTAATTGATGCCAAATAGTTTTTAATTGTTGTTGCTGTTGACTTCCTAAATTTTCAACAGGACGTAATTTTGCGACTAAAGAAGCTTCCTTGTTGGAGAAAATTAAACTAAAAATATTGTCTACATCTTCATATACAAATACAGCGTTAGGGTATGTTGTTGTCAAAAAATCACTTAAATGCCTTTTTATATTCGTTAATGCTGTTTCTGAGTTTGCTTCTACATAAAGCGTCATTTCTGAACCTTTCGCATCTGCATTTTTATCTAGAATGAATTGCTGTGTGCCTACTAAAGCCGTTTGATTAATTAAGTTTTCTTTAATAGGATTTAAAATTTCTAGTACTCTACGTTTATTTTCATCAACATTAATAGGTTCGTTCCAATCTACTTTTAACAAAACCTCTGTACTTGTAAGTGTAGGCATTTGTGTTTTTGGTAATATGCTAAACAATCCAATAACGGAAACTAAAAGGAGGATAATAATACTCCAAGAAGCCACTTGCTTTTTCATTACCCAACGAAATCCTTTTTCGTATAAAACAGCATAATCCAACGTGTTTATTTTGGACAAGAAATTAATTTTCTGTGCTATTACATCACTTTCTCTTTTGTGAAATAAGCGATATAATACAGGTAATAACGTAATAGAAACAAAAAAGGAAATGAATAACCCAATGCTTACAGCCATTGCTTGGTCGTAAAACAAAGCGCCACTGATACCGCTTAAAAAAACCAGTGGTAAAAAAACAGCACAGGTAGTTAGTGCAGAACTTAGTAACGGTTTTATTACTTCGTTTGTTCCCAAAACACAAGATTCTGATAAGTTGAAACCTCTTTCTCTATATTGGGTAATATTATCGATTACAATAATAGAATTGTCTATCATTAGACCAATGCCTAAAACCAAACCAGAAAGCGATATAATATTTATTGAAATCCCTAAAAGATGAAAAAACAGTAAACAAATAATAATTGAGGTTGGAATGGTGATTCCTATTAATAATGGGGATTTTAAATTTTTCAGAAATAAAAACATTACTCCAAACGCTAAAAGCATTCCCCATAATAAACTTTGTAATAAATTATTGATAGCAACATCTAATAACTTGGTTTGATCTCTAGTAATTGAAAAATTAATATGCTTATAATCCTTTTTTAGGTTTTTTATTAAGTTATTTAAAGAAGTCTTTAAATCGCCCATTCTAGCATCACTTTGTTTTATGATTGCCATTGTAAGTGCTTCGTCTCCATTAGACAACACCAAACCTGTTCTTTTTTGCGGATGTTCTATAACCTCTGCAAGTTCTTTCAGTTGATAAACCTTATTGTTTTTATTGATGTAGATATTTTTTACATCATTTATTGTGCTTAAAGAATTTCCTAAACGAACATCATATTGATATTGATTGTCTTTAATTAAAAGACTTCCTATATCTAAATCATTGGTTTTAATAGCAGCCTCTAAATCGTCTAAACGAATCCCTAAAGCATCTATTTTTTTCTGATCTACTTTTACTAAAATTTCTGATGATACTAAACCACTAATATCCACCATAGCCACTTCGTTAATCTGTTCAATTCGTTTCCGAATTACTTGATTAGAAAAACGATTGAAATCTACAAATTCTTGAGAAACAGGAAATAAATCATCAATTTTATTAATTGTTGTTTTATTGTTCTTAACAGGTTCTTTAAGTGTCATGCTTAAATAAAACACAGGGATATCTGTAGCATTCGCTTTTATCACCTTTGGGCGTTTGATGGTTTTTGGTAAACTCCCCATCATTCTATCTATCTTTTCATTTACCTCAATAAAAGCATAATCGATATTACTACCATGAGAAAAACTAAGCTTAATAATCCCTAATTCATTCGTAGTTTCGCTTTTTACATCTTTTAAATGCCCCACTTGCATTAAGCGAGCTCGTAAAGGTTTTACAATAGCATCTTCTAATTGTCTTGCAGACATATTATCTACCTGAACTTGCACTGTAATTTCTGGAATATCGATATCTGGCATTAATGAAACTGGTATAAAACCAAAAGCATAAACACCTAAGATTAAAACACCTAATGTTGTCATTAAAACAGCAATCGGTTTATGTATTAAAAATTTAACCATATAAATTTTAATAAACTATTAATTATTAGTTTTAACGGTAATGGCACTATCGTGCGCTAAATTTAAATTGTTAGAAATAACAATGGTGTCTCCAGGTTTTAATGATGCACTACTCTTATCTGGGTTTGGTATTACTGAATAATTTTTACTATTTTCTAACGTAGTTAAAATATAAGTCCAATATGCTTTCCCGTTTTTAACGGTAAATAATACTTCTTGATTGTCTCTTAAAACTACGGCAGATTTTGGTACAACAAATTGATTTGGAATGTCTTTTTTAATAAATACCTTCACATTCATTCCTTCTAATAAACTACCATCATTCTTTACTTGAGCTCTAATGAGAATAGTCCCATCCTTTTCAACTTGTGGATTTATTGTAAAAACTTTTCCCATATACATTTTATTTGAAGCAAAAGGGGCAATAGTAACTTTGTCTTTCACCTTAACATCCTTAAGTTCAGACTCTATCACGTAAAATTCTACTTCAAAAACAGCATCATTTATTAAAGTAAGAAATTCTTTACCAGAATTAATTAGGTCGTGTTTTTTACTATTCATATTCGCTACTTTACCACTAAAAGGAGCAATTAATTTGGTAGATTTTAAATCGAACTGTGCATTTTTTAACTGATGCAACGCATTTTTATGACCAGATTTAATAGCCATCATTTCGTATTCTTTTTCAGGAATGTCTTCTTTATTTCCAGAATCAAACCCACGTCTTATTTGTAAATCACTAAATTCTAAAGTAGCTTGTTTTAAATCTATTTCTGCCTTAGTCACTTTCTGTTGAAACGTAATAGCATCTATACTTGCTAAAAGTTGTCCTTTTCTAACATAAGAACCATTTTTAACATAAATATTAGTAAGTTTTTCACTCACTTTAAATTTTAGTTCGCTTTTTTCTAAGGCAACCAAACGTCCATTACTAACTAATTCTTTTTTAAAGATTCCTTTTTCTAAAACTAAAATCTTTACTTCGTTTTTATCTGGGAGATATTCTTTTTTGATTATTAAACTTTCCTTATCTTCTTTAGGTTTGGTGCAGTTTATTAAAGTGCTAATACAAATCAATAAAAAAAAACATTTCCTTAAATACTCGTTTCTTCTATTCATTGACTATTTTGTTTATAATTACTTATTATCTTTTTCATTTCTGTTTTTATTTCTTTAATGGCTGTTGAAGGTATTTTTATCTCCTTATTTAAAATAGTTTCTGCCAACTCAACCGCTTTTAGATTCTGTTCATTTTCCTCATACAATTTTGCTAATAAATACAAAGGATAAAACCTTATAGGTATCATATTGGCAGCGTTTTTATAAGCCATTTCTGCCTTATCGTATTCTTTTAGGTTTTTATAAGAATCTCCCAAAGCAGTCTCTATAATAGTAGTATTTAAATGCAATTGTGCTTGTTTTAAAATTTCAATCGCTTTTTTATCTTGTTTATATATAGAAAGTGTTTTGCCATAATTCATTAAAAAATCTCCATTGTTTTTTAATTCTGGGTATGCTTGTTCATATTCTTTAATTGCACTTTCATAATCTCCATATTGATAACTACTTAATGCTAGCTTCCAATTTTTAAAACTATTATCTAATTTGTATATGAAATTAAAACTAAAAACTCCTATTACTAAAAAACCAATTACCACCAATATTTTTAAGATTGGTTTTTGGAAACTTATTTTAGTTTTCTCAAATAAATTTATTTTATTAGCATTTAATTTAACAAGACTTGCTAATAAAACAACTATAACAAGCTTAATAGGTAGAATTTGCATAGGATAGGAAAAGAAGGCAAATACACCAATAGTTAGTAAACTTATTTTTAAAATTACACTTAGGTAATCATCTTCTTTTACCGTTTTAGTTTTAATAATAAAATAAATAACAGCTATTAATAGCAAAACGCCAACAGAGCCATTTTCAGTAATAAATTGTACAAACTCATTAAACGCATAATATGTATTATCGGCCACCAAAGCTTCTGCTGTTTCACCATTTCTTACAAAATAATTAGCTTGGGCATTCATATAATGCGCTTTAAATCGATCAAAACCCACTCCAAATACAGGGTTTTCTTTAATGATTTCTGTAGAGACTTTCCAAATGAATAAGCGCCCATCTGATGATCCTTTTTTGAAATGATAAACTCCTAATAAACTTATTCCTATAAAAAGAATTGTAGCAACTATTAAAACTGTTTTTTTTAAGTTATTAAACTGAATAAATGTTTTTTTTATAATTTGACAGCGTGCTTCTATCAGTATAAAAGTACACACTATAACTGCTAGCCAAGATGCTCTAGATTGTGTTGCTGGTATAACTAAAATAATGCATATTACACCAATAAGGGGAATGTAATGAAAGGTATATTTAATAATTCTATTAAGAATTAAATATTTTTCATCAAACAACACTTGTCTAATCAGTTTTTCTTTAAAAAGATATAAACCTAGTGAAATTGGAAACACAGATACAAGAAACCCTGCATAAGGACCTGGATTGAAAAAACTTCCTGTTATTTTAAAACCAGAATGGTTTGAGGGGTAATAACCTAGTAATTGTAAATTTCCATATACAGCCTGTACAATACCTGAAATAATAGTCATTAATAAAAGCCAATACATATAGTCGCTTTTAAGATTTCTTATATATATATATATGACGCTTAAACCCAATAGTTCTATGTATCTAATGGGAAAACTATAATTATTTTGAAACACATACCTATTTATAGAAATATAAATAATCAAAAGAATTAATACTAGATCTAATTTTGAGAATGTAATTATTTTTTTTTTGAAATTTATTTTTGAAAAAATAGTAATAACGGCAAGAAAAAGACATGCATAGGTAAAAACTAAAAACTTACTTGTTATTGTCGGTAGCGGATAATTGTTTAATGTTATTTGAGGTATAAATAACAAAATAAAACATATACAAAGAAATAAAAATATTTTATTTAAGTATGTTCTTTTAGTAAACTTCATAGCCAACTTTAATTCTTTTAATTTAAAGTTAGTTTTTTTTTTAAAAAAAAATTAAAAAAAAACATAAATGCAACATTGCACCCCATGTATTGAGACTTTTTCTTTCCCGTTTTAAAAATCAACTGATTTTTAAAATGATCCTCAGCGGCAGGCGTCACGTACAGTTTGTATTCTTGTATAAAAGTATAAGTGTGTTTTTATATAAAACTACAAAAATATAAAGCTATAAATGTCTATTTATAGCTTTATACATTGTTCCCTTCTTTAATCAAAAATTTACATTTTAAAACCTCTATTTTTTTTATTCATTCGTTTTTCCTGTTGTTCATATGATAATAGTTTTTCAATTCCTTTTAAAGATAGTTTTCTGTCTATTTCAGAACCTTTTTTTCTTACTCCCTTAGCATCAGTAAAAGAAATACCCCGACCTATTTTAGTTTGTATATTTTTGTTTTTAAGAATAAATATAACATCTTCAAGACTATCTGAAATATCAATAGCAGAAAAAATAGCTTCTTTAAGGTCTGCAGTATGTTTGTTATTAGGAGTAAACTCTTGATTCATTTTTAATGCTTCAAGCTTTCTACCTACTTTTCGTAAGTTATATTCTTTTTCTATTACTCTAGAAAAATCTTGACTTTTATAATGAGTAAAACTATTTGATACTGCCAAATTTTTATCATCTAGCCTTGTACTTACTATATGAATATGGTTTTTTTCTTCTTCTCCTTTTTTTTGATGTAGGTAGACTGCAAACATATTGTCTTGAAATCCTGTTTTTAAAGCATATTTATTAGCAATATCAACCCAATCTTGGTTGTTTAACTTTCCTTTATCTTCTGGAGCTGCTCTAATTTTTATATGAAATGTTTTATTAGTACATTTATCATTCTGTGCTTCTTTTTCTTTCATTTGATTATAAATATCAATTGCATTTCCAAAACATTTATTAGTAGTTAAGACTTCACCTCCTTTTTCACAGTATAGTAAAGCGTTCTTTGTGAAAGAAATACTTTGTAGTTTTGTTATCATCTTTATTTAAATTATCTAATTGTTTTTCTAAGGCTTCTTTTGTAATTGAGTATTGTATTTTTTGCTTAGTTTATCCACATACTGTAATAATACCGTATCTTTTTGCTGAATATCATTTAGCGTTGAAGCAATGTTTTTAGATATTTTATTATTTTTAGAGTAAGCATCTAAAAAAACATACTGATAGAACAACTCATATTCATCTCTTTCTGTTTTAATAGCACTATTTTCTGTTAAATAAATCGGTATATATTTAAACCCAGAAGAAGCTATAAAAATAAAAGCGATAAGAATTAGTAGAAGTTTAGATGAAAATGGAGTTTCTTTACCAAATAGATAATATTCTTTTTTTTGATTAATTACATTTGGTTTATTACCTAATCTTCCCATGTTTTTTGCTAAATTTATCATATGGGAATTCATAGTTTTTTGATTTTTATCTAACGCATTATGATTAGTGACTAACAGTTCCTGTAATTTCACGAATTCTAGGAAAGTTTCGCTGTCAAGTTGGTCAGCTTTTATAGTATTAATATTATCTACTAGAGCGTCTAATTTGTCACATATGTTTTGCATTAAATACAATACTTTTTTGTTTTCTTCCATATTAGTTAAGTTTAGATTGTATATCAATAATGTGTTTTTTTAGTTCTTCAATATCATTTATTATCAAATCTTCATCTGTTAATTTTAACTTGATTCCAGAATTTAATTTACGAGAGATTTGATTCAAATTATTGCCTATTTTATAAAGTTGTAATGTGTAGTTTTTGGTCTCTAAGTGTTTTTGTTTTACTTCTAAAATTGGTTTTCCTAATTTTTCGAGAACACATTGTCGGATGTAGAAAGAGGCTTTAACTTGTAATAATTCACATTGATTATTTAGTAGAATTTTATCATTAAAAACTAAATAAAATATTAAATAACCAAGTTATTTTAGGGAACAAATTAAACGATATGAAAGAATCACTTAACAAGGTTTTTAATATTAGTAGCAACATCTTGTGGATTTGAATTCATAATAATTTGATTAATAAGTTAGATGCAAATATGGCAACTGTTAAAAAAAGAAAAAAGGACATCTTGAATTCAAGAACTTAACGCAACAAATCAAAATCTTAGATTTGTTGTATGAAAGCAAAAAAACATAGCCGATTATCATTAAAAGAACGTGTGGTAATTGAAACATTATTGCAAGAAAAAAAGACTAAAAGTTATAT
>NZ_JBAHZZ010000032.1:0-8277 GCF_037132785.1 Flavicella sp.
TCAAGAAAAACTAAACAATAGACCTAGAAAGATACTTGGATATAAAACACCAAAAGAAATGATGGATATTGAACTTAAAATTGTAACTTAGTAACATCATAAAACTAAAACGTTTTGTTGCGTTACAACCTTGAATCCAAGATATTTATTTGACTAAAAAATGTAGATTTTATCTTTCTTGTACGTAAATCACAAATGCTATCTGAAAAAGTAGCTGTTATTTGTAGTTTCATAACTTAAATACACGCCTTAATAAGCTAACAAACAATGATATAAAACCTAAGTTTGGATTTTTGTTTTTGTCATGTACCTTGCAACGGTCTTAAGTCTTAAAATAAAAATTGACATCTCTCTTTGGTAACCTCAACTTAAAAAACCTGAGGACATTCCAACCATGCTGAAATTATCAATCAATATATAATGACTACCCCGAGGCAGAGCCATCGAGGAATTTTAGATTAAAAACATTAAAATATTTTCCTTTTAATAAACCAATTGCCAACTTGACTTATATTTAAAGTAAATTTATGATAATTATCTATCACCAAATTATTATTTAAAGTTCCTTCTTTACCGTAAGAATAACTAAAATTTAAAGAGGAACCTGTTTTAGAAATTGGCAGACCAAGCCCTAATGAAACTGAATAATTATCAATTTTAGAATCAGACAATCTCAAATAGCCAGAGTCGTAGTTCACCCCGAAACGAAACGCCGTGTTTTTAGGGTAATTGGATTTTTTAGATTCATGGTTATATTCGACCCCAAACCCAAATACTTGTTGATCTCTATATTCAAAATTTTCATTAGAAATATAACTATCACTCCAATAGTTTTTTTGATAATCTAAATTAAAAGTTACCGATTTTAACTGTGTTGAAATTCCCATACCTAATTTCAAAGGAAAGTTCATATCGTCTATATCTTCTTCGGTTTCTTCAATAATTAAGTAACCACTATCCGAAAAAGTTTTTGTACCACTAACTGTCTGAGTCCCTTTTAATTCTGAAGGTAAATTAGCAATTAATCCTACAGTCGTTCTACCCCCCAATAAATTAGGGATTGTGTATTGTAAACTTCCTTTTAATCCAAGACCTGAATAGTTGTCTCGTTGATCCAAAGAAATCACTGTAGTCTCATAATAGATTGTTCTTACTTGTGACACAGAACCAAAATACGAAAGCAACTCAATCCCAAGAGATAAGTTTTCAGTAACTTTAAGACCATGCCCCCAAAACACCTCACTAATCCCACCTGACCCATCAATATTCGTATAATACGGTGTTGAGCTCCCTTCTACTTGATTGGCAAAAACAACTTGATAACTTGTTTTTGTTCTAGGAACCAAACCAAAACTCATCTTCCAAAAACGACCTGTAGAAAACCCCATGGCAATATGAGTGAAATTAAAATCAAAATTGGATTGAGAATTATTTTTATCCTCTTTATATGAAAGAGTACTACTAATTCCTAAATCGTATAAAAAAGTTCCCCCTTTAATAGCCGTTAAAGATGCTGGGTTTATTTTATTTAATGATAAGCTATTAGAATAACCAATCCCTGTATTGCCTAAACCATTAGAGCCTCCAAAATAATTAGAGTTATCTTTTCCTACTCCAAACAAAGAGTATGGAGAACTAACATCACTTTGACCTACTACCCCTAAAGACACAAAAAGACAATGTACACAAATTAATAATTGATTTTTCATACTTTAATAAGTTAAATAAGTTAACAGTAATTTCATTTTATAATTCGAATCTTCTGGACTTATAGGATCATTAATAAGCAATCTATTTATAGTATTTACTTTATCTATAAACTCAATCCTTAATGCGTAATCTAATGTATTCTTAGCGGTTAACAACTCTTCTACATACGAACTAAGATCAACTGTATAATACTGAGCGTCAAATTCATTATCTTGAGAATTAAGAATCGCATACACAACTGTTCCATTCCCTGTTGTAAGATCCTTTACTCCTGTATTTTTACTATTAATAATATGAACTGCTAAAAAATCGGACAATCCTTCTTCTCCATATTTTGGAGAATCGGGATAGAACTGCAAAACAGCTTTAAGAACAGTTACATCACCCTCAAGTTCATTTAAAGTCAGTAATGAAGGAAAATCAACACGTAAACTAAGTCCCGTCCCTGATTGTAAATAAGCCTTATTCTGAGTATCTGAAGTTGTTAAAACATCCTCACTTGACTCTAATGAACTTAGTAAAGTTTCTGATCTATCACTTACAATTTTATTGAAAAGTTCATAACCACCAGTCAAAGTAAAATCCAAATGATATTCATCATTTTCGGGATCATCATCATCGTTTAATGTATAATAAAAGCGAACTTTTGTTAAACTTCCAGAATACTCGAACCCTAAAACATTATTAGAGGTGGAATCGGCTACAATAGTAATCCCACGAAGTTCTTGTTGAAAGTCAAAACTATCCTCAATTTGTCCATCAGCAATTTTTGAAAAAAGTGATTCTCCAAATTCATAATTCAGAGGAACAATAATTGAGTCTTTTTTATTTGGCAAAGGTGTAAATGTTAATTGACCTAATAAAACAGTATCATCATAATCCAATGATGAAGTGTTGTAAAAATAATCATCATCGTCACTTGGTTCAAATTTCTCAGTAACTTCATGAATTGAATATGTTTGTACCTGAGTAGTATCACCATAATAATATTGATCATAATGCAGAATTAACGCAATCGAGTCAAATTCGGCATCGTTGTCTATATTAAAAGAACTTCCCATTAAACTAAAAAAACTTTGAGCAGTTAAATTACCAAACTCTTCATCTTGCAAAGCCCCTACCAAAATTCTAGAAGCACTCGATGTAATAATTGAATCTGAAATAATGGTAGCCGTTTCTATAGTCAAAGTATCAACCTCAAAAACATTAATATTGTTATCAATTAAATCCCCCCCAACTTCGTACGATTCATTATCATTTTGACAAGAATCAAAGATAAATGCAATGATGAGTACTAATAAAAATCTATACTTCATTTTACTTTTTTGCACGAAATTACTTAAACCCACTTCCTAAACCTCCTAAAATAGACCAAACCACAAAATTCATCTACAAAAACGTTAAAAAAAGTTAATTAACTGACACACAGCGACGCATCAAGTTAATAGGTGAAATAACCTTCTTTATAGATATAACCATTGTGTTTGTATATTTTATTATATAAAACAGATAAGTAATTAATACGTTTGCCAAAATATAAATCAGTAGGAGTATATAAAGTCTCTAGGGACTACTCCTAAACAATAAAATAACTTTATGCATTTAACAAAAACGTATTTAAACCCTTTGGTTTTACTAATAGCACTTATAAGTATTATTAGTTGTAGTGATGATGATGATGTTGAATATGGGAATTGGGTGGAGAGTTCTTCTTTTGATGGAAACGCCCGTTCCAGTTCGGTTTCATTTGTTATTGGCGATAAAGGATATGTCGTATCAGGTTACGATGGAGACGACTATTTAAGTGATTTGTGGGAATATGATAGTGAAGGTGATTTTTGGATAAAAAAAGCTGATTTCCCTGGAGTTGCTAGAAGTGGAGCTGTTGGCTTCTCTATTAATGGTATTGGATATTTTGGTACTGGTTTTGATGGTGATTATGAATTAAATGATTTCTGGAGTTACGACCCTGTAGTTAATATATGGACACAAGAGGCTGATTTTTTAGGAAGCGAAAGGTATGGAGCAGTTGGTTTTGCAGTAAATGGAAAAGGATATATAGGAACAGGATTTGACGGTAGCGAACTTAAAGATTTTTACAAATACGATCCTGAAACGGGTGAATGGATACTATCTACAGGTTTTGGAGGAGACAAACGTAAAGATGCAGTTACTTTTGTAATTGGTGATAAAGCATATATGGGAACAGGTATCCATAACGGATCTTATGAAAATGGTTTTTATGTTTTTGATGGAGTTACAGAAACATGGACACAATTAACAGATTTAGACGATGACGATGCTGATTATTCAGTACTACTCTCAAACGGAGTAAGCTTTACTTTAGATGGGCTTGGATATATTGCCACTGGAGGAGCGTCAGGAGTTTCTTTAAATTTATGGATATACGATCCAAGTACAGATACTTGGGACGAGGGAAGTTATTTTGAAGGTTCTGCAAGACAAGATGCTTGCGCATTTAGTTTTACAAACAGAGCCTTTATATTTATGGGTCGAAGCGGAAGTTATTATTTCGATGATAACTGGGAATTTAGACCTGATGAAGAAGTGGATGAAGATGATTAAACTAACTTAGGTTTGTTTTTAATAGAGTCAATAAGAAATTATTGACTCTATTCTTTTTTGTAAAAACCATGAATTACAAAATATGAACAATTGTTTTAATTACGGTAATACCAAATGAATTTCAAAATAAATTTGAATTATTTTTTTATTTAGATGAAATAAAAAATATAAGACTAGGTTACGGTTCTATTTTAGATTGAAATATAAAGGAAAGAGAAACTAATTTAATCAATCATTTTTATGTTTATTTAGTATATAACTACTGATTATGAATATTTAGCTATAAATTTATAAAATAATCGAAGGCCTAATTGAAAAGAACATTAAAAAACATCAACCCTATAATTTTACATGCCCTTTTTTGGGGTGTTTTTATTTTGATAAACATCATCTTTATACTTTATCAAAAATTTTCTATGTTTCCAAACGACACCTATTTTTATAGATTCACAATAGAAATAGCTCTGTTTTACCTCAATTTTAGTGTACTAGTTCCAAGATTATTATTAAACAATAAAATAATACTATATGTCTTTACATCAACTAGTTCTATTTTTTTGGCTATTATCGTAAGTAACCATTTTACCCCCCCCCCTCCCTTTAATTTAAGTCCACAAGACCCATTAAGGGAATTTATGCCAAGACCATACGAAAACTTATTAAATCCATTAAGGTTTTTTTTATACGTAATGTTAATCGCTATCGGCACCAGTATAAGACTCGTAATTGAATGGTATAAAAATGAAAAAATAAAAAAAGAGACAGAAATTCAACGTGTAAATACGGAAATTTCATTTTTAAAAGCTCAATTAAACCCCCATTTTTTATTTAATACTTTAAATAGTATTTATTCTTTAGCGAATAAAAAATCTGATAATACCACGGAATCTATTGTTACACTATCCGAATTGATGCGTTATATGATTTACGAAACCGATAAAGATTTGGTACCTTTGCAAAACGAAATCAATTATATAAAAAACTATATAGCACTTCAAAATTTACGATTAAAAGACTCTAGAGGAGTTCGAATAAATATCTATGAACCTATCTTTCATAAAATAGAACCTCTGTTATTAATTTCATTTATTGAAAATGCCTTTAAATATGGTACGGACTATAATGGAAGAACAGATATTAGGATAAAAATAGAGGTTAAAGACAACCTATTGCTTTTTGAAGTTTCTAACTATGTATCTACACACAATCGAGATCTTAAAAACTCAGGAATTGGACTTAAAAATGTTAAAAACAGATTGAAATTACGATACCCTAAAACACATGAATTAAAAATTGAAGAAAAGGAACAACAATTTAAAGTAACATTAAAAATAAAACTAAACACCTAATAATTATGATGACATGTTTGATTATTGATGATGAGCCTTTGGCAATTGAATTATTAGAAGACTTTGTATCTAAAGTTCCCTTTTTAAAACTTATAAAAAGCTGCTCAAATGCTCTAGAAGCTGTAGAACAAATAGGCTTACATAAAATTGACCTTATTTTTACGGATATTGAAATGCCTGAATTTACCGGAGTTGAATTTGTTCGATCTCTATCCCAAAAACCTTTAATTATTTTTACAACAGCATATTCTCATTATGCCGTGGAGGGCTTTAATTTAAACGCCATTGATTACTTGGTAAAACCAATTCCTTTCCATCGATTTATCAAAGCAGCTAACAAAGCATACGATATATTCAATTTAAAAGCAGAAAAGCAAACCTCTACCAAGACACCACTTCAAAAAATTGATTTTATTTTTGTCAAATCTGAATATGAAAACATAAAGTTAAATTTAGATACTATTATATATATTGAAGGCTTAAAAGATTATATTAAAATATACAATAACAAAAGCAAACCAATACTTACCTTAAATAGTTTAAAGGCATTTGAGGAAAAACTACCTCAAAATTTTATTAGAGTACACCGTTCCTTTATTGTCTCCTTAAATCATATAGATTCTGTTCAACGAAATCGCATTGTAATCGATAAAATTCGAATTCCAATTGGTCAAAACTATAAAGATGAATTTATAAAACGAATCGGTGGATAAAAGAAGGATCCCTAGAAACTCTACGAAAATAAATTTTAAATTTCTTTTTTAAGCGTGAATAATGAGAGCTTTATATGCTCTTCTATTTAAAAATTAACTTCTGCGTTACTTCCTTATTTCACATGATTATCAGCTAAATAAACAAAATCACACCAAATACCTAGAGGTAAAAACGAACCAAATTACAATCCTCAGGTTAATACTAAAAGAAAATCTATCTTCATAGGCCCTCGAAAATTTTAGAATTTCTGTTTTTATTGATTTTTTTTACTTAAATTTAAACGAAAATTGAATCAATGAGAAATATCCTAAACCTACTTTCAATAGTATTTGTATTTTCAAATATTTCGTATGCACAAAAAATAGAACCAATTGATGTTAAAGAAATCATGGAAAAGGTTGCCGATTGGCAAATAGATCATTTTCGAGATACTTATAGTGGGAGAGAAAAACCGCATCATCCTCTTGCCTGGACCAATGGAGCACTTTATATTGGTATGGTAAAATGGGCCGCCATGGCAGATGATGATAAATATTATAATTGGCTTAAAAATATTGGAGAAGAAAAAGAATGGCAATTACATAAACGTAAATACCATGCCGATGATCATACAGTTGGACAAATGTACATTGAGCTCTATCGTAAGTTTAAGGATGAAAAAATGATTAAACCAACAAAAGAACAATTTACTTTTATTAGAATGCATCCTTCGCAATCGATCTTAAACTGGAAAACACCCTATCATCAAGATCGCTGGAATTGGTGTGATGCCTTATTTATGTCGCCTCCTGTTTGGGCAATGTTATATAATCTTACTGGAGAACAGGAATATCTAGATTTTATGATGGATGAATACAAAGCTTCTACAGATTTTCTGTTCGACAAAAAAGAGCATTTGTATTATAGAGACGAAAGATATATGGGAAAATTGGATAATGGAACAAAAATATTTTGGTCAAGAGGAAATGGATGGGTGTTTGCCGGACTTTCTAATATTATGAATGAGTTAGAGCCTCAAAGTAAAGAATATAAATATTTCTTGAAAATCTATAAAAAGATGGCAAAAAAACTACTTGAAATTCAAACTCCAGAAGGTCATTGGGCAATGAGTTTGTTAGGACAAGAGTTTTATCCTACACCTGAAACAAGCGGATCCGCTTTTTATATATATGGCTTAGCATGGGGTATAAATAATGGGATACTAGACAAACATACATATATAGGAACCGTTGAAAAAGGATGGAATGCCATGGTTGGACATGTAACTAAAGAAGGCATGTTGGGGTATGTACAGCCTATCGGAGGAGAACCCGGTAATGCTTGGGCAGACAAAACAGAAGTTTATGGCACAGGAGCATTTTTAAGTGCAGGATCTGAAATATATAAATTGTTTGATGGTAAATTGGAATGAACTACCCCAAGAGCCATCAAGGTATCAAGCAGAATTTTTTTTAATTTTATGAAAATCTTGGTTTTCAAATTTCCCTCTTGACGCAGAGAACCTCTCGGTATTCTATAGATTAATACCATCTATCAAGCTGAACATAGATCTTTCGTGAATTTTATAACAAATCAAGACCGTTGCAAGGTATATGACAAAAACAAAGATCCAAACTTAGGTTTTATATCATTGTTTGTTAGCTTATTAAGGCGTATATTTAAGTTATGAAACTACAAAGAACAACTACTTTTGCAGATAGCATTTGTGACTTACGTACAAGAAAGATAAAAGCTACATTTTTTAGTCAAATAAATATTGGGATCGAATTTCAAAAATAATAGACAAGGACTATTCCAGGGGTAAAAGTGCCGTTGGTAAGCCTTCCTATGATGGTTTGTTGCTTTTTAAAATGTGTCTTTTGCAGAGTTGGTATGGTTTAAGCGATTACGAAGTAGAAGATAGACTTAACGATAGTTT
>NZ_JBAHZZ010000046.1:0-5319 GCF_037132785.1 Flavicella sp.
AAGGCTTACCAACGGCACTTTTACCCCTGGAATAGTCCTTGTCTATTATTTTTGAAATGCGATCCCAATCGATAAGAATATTTATTTGACTAAAAAATGTAGCTTTTATCTTTCTTGTGCGTAAATCACAAATGCTATCTGAAAAAGTAGGTGTTATTTGTAGTTTCATGGCTTGAATATAAATCTTAATAATCTAACAGACAATGATTTATATCCTAAATTTGGATGTTTGTTTTTGTCATGTACCTTGCAACGGTCTTTCCTTGTCTATTATTTTTGAAATTCGATCCCAATCGATAAGAATATTTATTTGACTAAAAAATGTAGCTTTTATCTTTCTTGTGCGTAAATCACAAATGCTATCTGCAAAAGCAGGTGTTATTTGTAGTTTCATAACTTAAATATACGTCTTAATAAGCTAACAAACAATGATATAAAACCTAAGTTTGGATCTTTGTTTTTGTCATGTACCTTGAAAAGGTCTTGATATTTTTGACTACTTGCCATTGCTTTTCGTACTTTATGCATAAAACACCAAGCTGTTCCATTACTAATACTAAATCGTTTCCCCATTTGAATACTGGAAATACTCTTACTGCTTGTACTCATCTCAAAAACAACACAAAAGGCTTTTGTAGGGCAAATTTCACTTTATGAAACTAAAGTATTAGCGGTAGAACTTTCTACATAGTTACAAGAATAACAATGATAAGTATAACCTGATTTTTTACAACCTTTTGTATGACTGCATTTGTTACAAATAAAGCCATCTGCCCATTTTATTTTTGACAAATAAGCCTTACAAGCTTCATCATTTGGTAATTATTTTATAAAAATCAATAAATCTTGACCTTTGAAAACATCCATAACCCTTATATATAGAATGAAAAGTTACAGAAATTAAATGACTAACTCAATGATTTTATATGTAAAGTAGCTTTATAAAATGGAAGTAAAATGATACTTACGGATTTTAGGTATCATTTGAATTCTTAACCTCTAAAATCAAGAATATTGATATGCAAGGATATAATTAATTTTACTTATCATTTTGTTTTTTTCTTAACTACTATTTTATATGACCATCCAAATCCACCTTTTGGGTTCCTTTTAATGCTTTTGAAGCATCATTTTGAATCACATTTGGATGGTGTTGTTCTTCATTAGTAACAATCTTGAAAGACCACGCATATTCACTAACACCAAGATCTATTGATGGCGTAATTCGCAATCCTTTAGCTGTCATCTCCCAAGAAATTTCAACTTCTGATCCGAGCAATTGCACTGACTTAACCATTTTTTTATTCCAACCTTCGGTAGCTTCAATGATAAAATCTTCTGTAGGTTTATTGCATTTAATTGCATAGATGATTTTTCCATTAGTTGTAAAAGATAAGTGTTCATTTTGCTGTTCACTCACCTTCCAGTAACGTGATCCATAGATAGCCTCTCCATTTATTTTTAGCCATTTACCCATAGCCTTCAAACGCTCTACCTGTTCCGGAACCAATGTGCCGTCAGCCTTTGGACCAATATTAATGAGAAAGTTTCCGTTTTTGCTTATTACCTCAACCAATTCGTGAATAACAACTTCAATACTTTTGTATTTATCTCCTTTCAAATAGCCAAAAGAAGTTCCAAATGTTGTACAACTTTGCCACTTGGGACCAATTGTTTTTAGTATTAGATTATCCTTCTCCAAACAGCCAACTCCATCAGGCCAATTTCTGTTAGCTCCCTTATTGTTACAATAAACTGCCTGTCCACGTGCTGCTCCTTCGTTCATAAAATCGGTAATCATACCTCTTACCTTATCATCGAAATATTTAATTATCGGCTTCATCTTTCCTTCGCGAACATTATTACCGTCTCGGGTATAAATAGGAAAGTCGTCCACCCACAGCATATCCGGATGGTATTTTTCCTGAATCTCTTTCCAGCGAGCAACATAGTCATCTACATATTCTTTCGAAAACCCAAAGGGACCGTAAAGGGAAGCTGCTTCAGGCATGAGCTTGATTTCCTCAATGATATGAGGCAATGGTTCAGCATTTACCACGTAGAGTTTTTTCGCAAAGAAAGAGCTATGCCTTTCGCGGTGATAAGACGGCGCATATTTCAATCCCTGCTTACGGACTGCCTGTCCCAAATCACCAACAATGTCTCGTTTAGGTCCCATATCAACCGCGTTCCACGGCGTAAGGTCTGAGTCCCAATTTGCCCAGCCATCATGGTGTTCAGCTGTTAACACAACATAACGAGCACCGACCTCCTTAAATAATTTTGCCCATTCATTCGGATCCCACTTTTCTGCTTTGAATTCTGGAATGATATCCTTATACCCAAACTCAGGAGGATTGGCTCCCCAACGCTCTTTCATATAAGGATAATAATGTTCGGAATCACGATAGATCATTTTGGGAACATGCTCTGAATAGCCTCGTCCACCCTTGCGATACCCAATTGCACTATAAGGTCCCCAATGAATAAATATACCAATCTTACCGTCGTCAAACCATGAGGGAACAGGCATTTCCTGAAGAGCTTCCCAAGTTCCATCATAAAGTTTATTTGATGTCTCCGACTGGGCAAAACTACTTAACAACACAAAATAAAAAATACTAAATAGACAATATTTAAAATTTCTCCTTTTCAACTCCTTTATTCTTTAATGATAAACTCAATTTGTTTCCAGCTTTCCATTCCTTCATTTTTTTGAATTACTCCAGCTGTACTTCGTCCATCCAAAATTATTTTTTTAAGAGCTGCTTTGAGTTCCGCAGCTTTCTTAGGATATTCAGATACCAAATTTTTAGTTTCTCCAATATCCTCTTTCAAATTATATAACTGCATATCTGGTAATTCCAATTTTTCGTTTTTTATATCCTTTGGACTTGGATAGCTCCAACCTCCTGAACCTTGACAGATATTTAACTTCCAATTGCCTTTTCTAATCGCAAAAGAACCATTTATAGAATGATGAATGGTATATTCACGAATTTCAGTATCACTTTCACCTAAAATCAACGGCAACATGCTAAAACTATCTTCTGCTTCATCGTCATTAATTTTATAATCCACGACTTCTGCACAAGTTGCAAAAAAATCAGTAGTGCAAATTATTTTGCTAGAGGTCACATTTTTCAATGCTTTATTTGGCCACTCGATAATAAACGGCACTCTGTGTCCTCCTTCGAAGATGTCAGCCTTTGATCCCCTAAAAGAATAATTAGGATTATGCCCCACCCTTTTAAGTTCATCAAAATCAGACTTTGGAGAACAACCATTATCACTTGTAAATACTAAAAGAGTATTTTCCGAAATTCCATTAGCCTTAAGAACTTCTCTAATTTGACCAACTACATCATCAACTTGCATTACAAAATCTCCATACATATTTGTATTACTTTTTCCTAAAAATTCTGTTGTAGGTAATATTGGTGTGTGCGGAGCAGGTAAGGGAAAATACAAAAAGAAAGGCTTGTCAGAATCAGCTTTTTGATTGATATAATTTACAGCTTTATCAGTTAAATCTTGTAAAATATTTGCATGAACAAAATCATCTGATGTTAATCCTTTTCTCCATACTCCTTTTTCATCCACCGAAACCGTTTTTTTTGTAGGCACCATAGTTGCCATATCATTTTCCACTAATACGTAAGGAGGCATATCTAAAGAACCGCAAAAACCAAACGAATAATCAAAACCATGTGTTGAAGGTCCATTTTTTATAGGAGAATTAAAATTCACTTTAGGACGATCGTTTAAATCATATGATTTTTTTATATCGTTTTTCTCAATATCCCAATCCCATCCTAAATGCCATTTTCCAATGTATGCAGTTGAATACCCTTGTTTCTTAAGCATGTTCGCTACGGTAGTTCGTTCTTCTTTGATTAACGACTTGGAATACCCACTTAACACAGAACTCTTTAAAGAACTCCTCCAGTTGTATCTTCCTGTTAATATTCCATAGCGGGTTGGTGTACAAACAGCTGATGAAGTATGTGCATCAGTAAACATGACACCGTTTGTAGCCATATTATCTAAATTTGGTGTAGGAATTTTCCCTTCAGAGTTAAAACTTTTGATATCTCCATATCCCAAATCATCAGCCAGAATATAAATAATATTAGGATTTTTTAATTGGTTTTTTTTATCCTCTTGCTTTGTTTTAGTACTGCAAGACGAAAGAAAAATGACTACCAAAACTAGTAGATGGGTTGTTGTTTTATTCATTGGTTTATTATATTTAGTTGTTAAAATTAAATTATTGAGCTATACGTTTAGCGTTTGTTTTCTTTGATTTTTATTTTGACAAATTGATTTACTTTCTACCTAATCTATTAATTATTTCATAAAAATTCCGGTTTAAATTAAGAGCGGTTAGTTCAATACAAAACTCATCAAAATATACTTGAATACACCATTTAGTTAGATGATAATATATTGATTACACGTAACTTAATGCACATATTAATAATGTATAATTATTTAAAGTTCTTTCCATTATTCCAACAATATTTGTTCAATGTCATTTAAAAGTTCGTGCCTTCTCCTTTTAGTACACCCTGCCCTTCAAACAGTTACATAATCAATATTTACAAGCCCCAAATGTACGGAAATTAAACAACTAACTCAATTAAATTATTTGTCAGTCAGGGCAGAATCATACTTTTATGTTTAGCTCTTTTAACAAGTATTCTTGATACCACGCAGCTTCTAGTCTTTTCTTTCATTCATGTTTTTTTTTGAAAATTCATTGTTCAATAGATTCAGTGTTGTCCAATGTAAAATTGGTTTAATGACCTAAACAGCTTACAGACGAACCAACATATAGGTTTCACAAGAGAAAAAACATTGTTCTGCCCTGTACACTATACGCTACCACAAGAAGGAGTTTCAGGGCAAACTCACACTTTTTTCAAATTAATTCGATTGGCTTATAGTTGTTTATATTGTTCATTTTTAGTGCATTGCGCTGGTAATCAAGTGAATAGAATCATGGATTCAAAAAGTAAATTAATCAGTATTTTTGGTAAGGTAGAAGACCCTAGAAGCGATATAAACAAGTTACATGACTTGGTTGACATCCTTCCCTCCATTCAATAACATTTAAATGCAACGCTAAATCATTTTGATTGGTAATCTGTTTTGATTGCTTAAAAAGCAAAAACAAAATCTTGGATTCAAGGTTGTAACGCAACAAAACGTTTTAGTTTTATGATGTTACTAAGCTACAATTTTAAGTTCAATATCCATCATTTCTTTTGGTGTTTTATATCCAAGTATCTTTCTAGGTCTATTATTTAGTTTTTC
>NZ_JBAHZZ010000060.1:0-7775 GCF_037132785.1 Flavicella sp.
AAAACTAAAGGAAAATGAACCAAAAAATAGATCCATAACTAACATAAACAATGAAAATAAGAAAAAAAAATATAAATTTTAGATTTAAAAAGTCAAAATTGAAATCTAAAAATGAAAAGAGCATTATGCAACGGTCTTATGTTATGATTCTCTAACTGTGAATTTATAACTGAAAATAATTTTTAAAAGGTTTTAGTTTTTGTCAATGCCGTTCTACACCTACTCAATGTACTGTGGTCTGGTGCTACCTATTCTATTGTCATTCCATAGAAATAACTGAAGGATAAACTATCGTTAAGTCTATCTTCTACTTCGTAATCGCTTAAACCATACCAACTCTGCAAAAGACACAATTTAAAAAGCAACAAACCATCATAGGAAGGCTTACCAACGGCACTTTTACCCCTGGAATAGTCCTTGTCTATTATTTTTGAAATTCGATCCCAATATAAGAATATTAATTTGACTGAAAAATGTAGCTTTTATCTTTCTTGTACGTAAATCACAAATGCTATCTGAAAAAGCAGCTGTTCTTTGTAGTTTCATAACTTAAATATAAGCTAACAAACAATGATATAAAACCTAAGTTTGGGTCTTTGTTTTTGTCATGTACATTGCAACGGTCTTAAGTTGTTTGAATAAACAGGGAAAACACTTCGATTTATCCGTTTTTTTGACTTGATGTAAGAAAATACCAAAAATTAACAGGAAACAAAAAGCGATTAAGAAATATTATTTATTCCTTAATCGCTTTATAAAATTACTTTTAAAAATGAGATGCTTTTTCAGTGCCCTCATTAATTTAAGTGCCTTTTTTTAGGTTGGTCTTTATAAAACTAGTTTATAAAGGTTTTTCTATTTTAGTAATCTCCTAAAGTAGCAGGGTTTTGAGCCAGTGCTTCTTCTAATTGTGCATCGCTTGGTGCTTTACCATGCCAAGCATGTGTATTCATCATAAAGTCAACTCCGTTACCCATTTCAGTTTCTAGTAAAATACATACAGGTTTCCCTTTTCCAGATAAATCTTTTGCTTTTGCTAAAATAGCTTTGATAGTATCTATATCATTTCCTTCTTTTTCTTCTAGTACTATCCATCCGAAAGCTTCGAATTTATCTTTAATAGAACCCATTGCCAATACCTGATCAGTAGTACCGTCAATTTGTTTTCCGTTTAAATCTATAGTTGAAATTAAGTTGTCTACTTTCTTAGCAGCTGCATACATAATTGCTTCCCAGTTTTGACCTTCTTGTAATTCTCCGTCACCATGTAATGTATAAACAATTTTATCGTCACCGTTTAATTTTTTTGCTTGAGCAGCTCCTAAAGCTACGCTCATTCCTTGTCCTAATGAACCAGAAGCAATACGGATTCCGTCTAAACCTTCATGAGTAGTAGGGTGTCCTTGTAAACGAGTGTTTAATAATCTAAAAGTAGCTAATTCTTCAACTGAAAAGAATCCGCTTCTAGCTAAAACGCTATAAAAAACAGGTGAAATATGACCGTTTGATAAAAAGAATAAATCTTCATTTTTACCATCCATATCAAAAACTTCAGAATTGTAAGACATTACATCTTGATACAATACCGTTAAAAATTCTGTACACCCTAATGACCCTCCTGGGTGTCCAGAATTTACTGCGTGTACCATACGTAATATATCTCTTCTTACTTGTTGAGAAAAATCCTTCAATTCTTGAGTTGTAGTCATTTTATTTAGTTTGTTTGTTAGCAAAAGTACATTATTTTATAGGATGTTACAAACATACTAAAATTATAAAAAACAGTATTGTTTTTAGTTGATTTACTTTAATGGAATTTCAATGACTTAGGGAGTTTATAAAGGATGTTTAACTACTGTGATTTCAAATTTAAAGGAAGTTTTATCTTGTGAAATATAAAGGTAAAAATTAACTTCTTTGGTTAGGTAGTAGGGGAGGTGTTTTATTATTAAAAGGGTCAAATCTAGCTATAGTCTTTGTATCCATACCTCGTGCACGTATTACAGCTTTGTATCCATAACGTTCACGCATTTTATCCATAGCTTGGTAGAGTTTGATAATCTTCTCATTATCATCAAACATGTCTATCTGAAAACCACCTTCTACCAAGTGGCTGAATTTTATTCCTATCATACGTACTAGCATACGTCTTTTATACAGTTTTTTGTACAAGTCTTTTATTACAGGAATAATTTTATGATCTGCTGAGTTATAGGGAATTCTCTTTTGAGTTGTATAGGTTTGAAAATCGGAATAGCGAATTTTAAAAGTAATGCAAGAAGTCAATTTATTTCTTTGACGCAATTGGTATACTAGATTTTCAGCCATAGCGATCAAGATACTTTTTAATTTAGCTATATCTGTCGTGTCTCTTTCAAAAGTACGTTCGGTAGAAATGGATTTTCGTTCTCGATATTGTACCACGGGGCTGTTGTCTATTCCATTGGCTTTTTTCCAAATGGAAATCCCTGATTTTCCAAAAACCCTTGCGAGCATTTCCATGGGTATTTCTTGGATAGTTTTAATTTTCTTAATTCCCAAATCACACAAAGACTGATAGGTTACCTCTCCTACCATTGGTGTTTTTTTTACAGATAAAGGAGATAAAAAAGGTTTTTCAGTTCCTTTGTTTACTTTGATCTCATTATTGGGTTTTGCTTCGCCAGTAGCTATTTTAGAAACGGTTTTATTTACAGATAAGCCAAAAGAAATAGGCAAACCTGTTTCTTTAATAATACGCTGCCGTAGTTCAGATGCCAATTGATGGCAGCCAAAAAACTGATCCATTCCTGTAAGGTCTATATAAAATTCATCTACAGAGGTTTTTTCGTATAAAGGCACCGACTCTTTGACAACATCTGTTACTAATTGAGAGTATTTGGTGTAGATTCCTGAGTTACCTCGAAGAACGATAGCTTCAGGACATAGCTGTCTAGCCATACGCATAGGCATGGCTGAATGTACACCAAAGGTTCTTGCCTCGTAGCTACAAGAGGCTACAACTCCTCTATCGGAAGTCCCTCCAATCAATATAGGTTTTCCGTTTAATCGACTGTCTAAAAGTCGCTCACATGAAACAAAAAAGGTATCTAAATCCATGTGTACAATTGATCTTTCCATTAGTTTGTTTTTTTTGTTTTAGGTCTTTGAGATTTTCTGCTATCGGCATAACGAGGATCTTCAATAATAGCCAAACGCTCCATGCTTGTAACTTCTATAGAAATAGAATCTAATTCAATTATTACTTTTCCTTTTAATCTGTAAATTCCTTTCCCTTTAAAAGGAAATTTCTCTGCGACAGGAGGAAAGTGTACCGTATCTAAAAAATCACCATCGAGATCTAAAAAAGTTCCAAAAAACATTTGCTTTCCGTTAGTGGTTTGAGTTTTTTTTACAGTTACTAGATAGCCTTCAATACAAATCATTTGGGTATTGTAATTTTGCAGGTTTTTAGCACGGAACGAATTAGATAAGTTTTCTGATAACAAATCAAAAGGGCTGCAAAGAGGGTAGCCTAATAATTCTATTTGATCAAAAGCATCTTCTAAGTTAGAGGATAATAATTTTGGAGTTTCGTAATTTATCGGCTCGGTTTTAAATAGGGTGACAGAAGTCTCTTTAAAAATCACTTTTTTAATTTTCATATGTGCTTCCCATAATAATTTTCGTTTGTTGATTCCCGTAAACTTAAAAGCGTTTATTTTTATTAAAATTCGTATCTGTTCTATAGAAATAGGTACCCGATCTATAAAGTCATTTAAGCTTTTAAAAGTACTATTGTTTCTTGCTTCTAAAATACGCTGGCTAGTTTTAAGTTTTAGCGATTGTAAAAAAACAAAACCAATAAAGATATCTTTTCCATAAATCACCATGCTATTCTTACTTTTGTTTACGCATGGGGCGTGAATGGTAGCTCCGAGTATACGAGCTTCATGAATGTACAATTCAGTGCTATAGAAACCGCCATAGTTATTAAGGGTAGCTACCATGTATTCTAGAGGGTAATAGGCTTTTAAAAACAAACTTTGATAACTTTCTACAGCATAAGATGCTGAATGTCCTTTGGCAAAAGCATAGCCAGCAAAACTTTCTATCTGTTTCCAAATTTCTTGAATCAATGGTGGTTTTTTTCCAGAGTTTAAGCAATTTGTAAAAAACTGTTCTTTTACCTTTGTAAATTCTTTTTGAGAACGAGATTTTCCAGACATTCCACGACGTAATACATCAGATTCTGCTAAACTCAGCCCTCCAAAATAATGTGCTACTTTGATTATATCTTCTTGATATACCATGACACCAAATGTTTCTGGCATAATATCTAACATAATTGGATGTGCATTTTTTCGTTTCTCAGGAAAGCGATAACGTAAAATATATTCACGCATCATTCCTGATTTTGCGACTCCTGGACGAATGACAGAACTTGCGGCTACCAAGCCTAAATAATTGTCTACTTGTAGTTTTTTTAATAACATGCGCATTGCAGGAGACTCTACATAAAAACAACCAATTACCTTTGCGTTTATCAGTAATTTTTTCATCTTCTTTAAAACCTTGAATATTATGAATATCTATCGGAGGTTGATTAGGGTGATTTTGTTTTACGATTTGGATAGCATCTTTGATTTTTCCCAATCCTCTTTGACTTAGGATATCAAATTTATAGAGTTGACTGTTTTCTGCAATGACCATATCAAACTGAACTGTAGCATAGCCTTTGGGCGGTAAAAAAGTAGCGACATAATGATGAATAGGTTTTTCTGAAATTAAAATTCCTCCGGCATGAATCCCTAAATAATTAGGAAAACCCTGAATATACTGACTGTAAATAAGTACCAATTGTGAAAGCCGATCTAATTTATCAAAACTGTAGTTCTGTCGGCATAAGGCATCAATTTCGGATTTAGGCAAACCAAATACTTTTCCTAGTTCTCTTACAGCTGCTTTGTATTTAAATGTATTATAAACCGCAATCAACGCTGTGTTAGGGAAACGCTTGAAAATAAAACGAGTAATATCATGCCTATCTGTCCAAGAAAAATCAATATCAAAGTCAGGTGGGTTTTTACGGTATAAATTGATAAATCTTTCAAAATACAAATCTAACTCTATAGGGTCTACATCAGTAATACGCAAAAGATACGCCACGATACTATTGGCTCCGCTACCTCTACCGACATAAAAATAGCCTTTGTAGCGAGCGTATTTTAAAATTTTCCAATTGATTAAAAAGTAGGAGACAAAGCCCTTTTTTTTGATGATTTTTAGCTCTTTTTCTATTCGGCTTAAAACGGCTTTGTTTTTTTATTAAAACGATATGGAATACCTTCATAAGTCAATTTTTGGAGCAGTCTATAATCCAAAGTTTCACATGCCGTATATGATTTTTGGTTAGATCTTCCGAAAAATTAAATGTTATAGAGCATTTTTCTAATAAAGCCTCCGTGTTTTTAATAATCACTGGATATTCGGAAAACATTTTTTTTAAAATTTCTACGGGAAGTAATATATTCAGTTCGTTTCCTTGTTCCGAATAAGGAAGCTTACTCAACAAGGTGTTGTTATCAATAGCACGCAATAATCGATGAGTATTAAAGTCTTTTTTGTTTTCAAAAGAAACCGTTTGTAATACCACCATTTTAGAGAATAGCTGTGTTGAATTTAAAAATTTCAAGGTGCCTAGGTCTTTTTTTTGAACTCCAATAAATTCATGTGGTTTTAAATTAAAATCTAGATTTTTAGAAAAAGGATAAATTACAAAGGTATCTTTTAGGTACTTAGATTGCTTTGGGATTTTAAAAGAAGATTGATGTAAAAAATGAGATAAATATGTGTTGATTGACTCAAATCCTTTGTTGTTTTTTGCTAATAAAATAAATTTTTGATTTGAACCATTTCTAAAATCAACTCCTAAAATAGGTTTTATTTTAAATTTTTTAGCCAAGCGAACTAACTCCAAACAAGACGATGTACTATTGATATCTGTAAAAGCCATAGCCTTAATGCCTAATTTATTTGCCATTTCTAACAATCGATTTGGAGCTATAGTGCCATAGCGTAAACTGAAATATGTATGTGTGTTTAAAAACATTCTGCAAAATTAACTACAAATAGTAGTTTTGATTACTTATATTTGTAGTATTATGAATAATATAGCTAAAAATATCCGACACTTACGTAAGATTAAAAATCTAACTCAAGAGCAACTATCTGAAGATATGAGTGTTACTAGATCTAAGATAGGTTCTTATGAAGAAGGACGTTCTGACCCTCCGATTGATATGTTGATTAATTTTTCAAATTATTTTAAATTACCTATTGATGTATTGATTAAAAACGATTTAACCTATGCTTCGGATACGTCTTTTATAGAAATAGGAAATCAACGTGTTTTATTTCCTATTACGGTAGATACTGATAATGAAGATTTGATAGAGGTAGTGCCTATTAAAACTTCTGCAGGTTATTTATTAGGATACGGAGATCCTGAATATATTGAACAGTTAGAAAAAATAAAGTTACCTTTTCTTCCTACGGGGAAACACAGAGCATTCCCTATCAAAGGAGATTCTATGTTGCCCATGAAAGACGGATCTTATGTTGTGGCACAGTATTTAGAAGATATTAGAGATATTAAAAACGGAACCTCTTATATTATTGTAACCTTAAATGAAGGTATGACCTATAAGAGAGTTTATGATAAAATTGAAGAAAATGGCACCTTATTACTTAAGCCAGACAATAGGAATTATGATTCCTATGAAGTCCCTTTAACAGAAGTATTAGAGATGTGGGAATATACTTGTAGCATTAATACCCAAGAATATGACGAACGTGATTTAAAAATAAGTAGTATTGCTATGATGCTAAATCAACTAGGAGTTGAGCTAAAAGAACTTAAAAAAATGGTCTCATGAAATATGCCATTGTAGATATAGAAACCAACGGTGATGTAAAAATCACAGAAATTAGCATCTTTATTTTTGATGGAACTCAGGTAATAGATGAATACACTACATTAGTTAATCCAGAGTGTGCTATTCCTGCTTTTATAACGAAGCTTACCAGGAATTACCAACAACATGGTAAAAGAGGCTCCTAAATTCCACGAGATAGCTACAAAGGTTTTTAAAGCAACTGAAGATTGTGTATTTGTAGCACATAATGTGAATTTTGATTACAATATAATTTCGAAAGAATTTAAAGAGTTAGGACTGAGTTTTAAGCGTAAAAAACTTTGTACAGTTCAACTATCAAAAAAACTATTACCTAGGAGAAAATCATATAGTTTAGGTAAACTTTGTATTTCTGAAAATATTCCTTTACTTGGAAGGCACCGAGCTAGAGGAGATGCAGAAGCAACTACAATTTTATTTGAAAGACTGTATAAGTTAGACAATGGATCGGTATTTGCTTCCTTTTTAGATCCAAAGTCAAAAGAGGCAAAATTTCCTCCTTTGCTGCAAAAAAACACGTTTGATAATTTGCCAGAAAAAGAGGGCGTTTATTATTTAAAAAATAAAGACAAAGAAATCATTTATATAGGAAAGGCAAATAATATTAAGCAACGTGTGTTGAGTCATTTTTATGACAAAAAGAAAAAGGAAGTCTTAATGTGTATGGCTACCGCAGATATTTTAAGACCGTTGCATAATGCTCTTTTCATTTTTAGATTTCAATTTTGACTTTTTAAATCTAAAATTTATATTTTTTTTTCTTATTTTCATTGTTTATGTTAGTTATGGATCTATTTTTTGGTTCATTTTCCTTTAGTT
>NZ_JBAHZZ010000072.1:0-35082 GCF_037132785.1 Flavicella sp.
AAGGCTTACCAACGGCACTTTTACCCCTGGAATAGTCCTTGTCTATTATTTTTGAAATGCGATCCCAATCGATAAGAATATTTATTTGACTAAAAAATGTAGCTTTTATCTTTCTTGTACGTAAGTCACAAATGCTATCTGCAAAAGTAGCTGTTCTTTGTAGTTTCATAACTTATATATACGCCTTAACAAGCTAACAAACAATGATATACAGCCTAAGTTTGGATCTTTGTTTTTGTCATGTACCTTGCAACGGTCTTACCTTGTACCATTTGCGGTTGTCCATTCATAGGAATAATCAACATAGACGGAATGCTTCTAATCGCAAAATCCTCCGATAGATCTTGATCTGCCTCTGTATCAACTTTATAAATATCCAATTTCCCTTTATACTCTTTACTCAATCCTTCCAATATAGATGCCATTATTTTACAAGGTCCACACCAATCTGCGTAAAAATCAATAATTGCAGGTCTATCTCCTTCAACTTTCCAATCTTTATTTTTACTATAGTCAAATACCTTTTCAAAAAATGTTTGTTGCGTCAAAAGCTCTGTCATACTCTTATTTTTTCATCCCTCTTTGGCAGTAAAGATATAAAGAACTTACATATAAATCTGTAACAACTGTTACTTGCTAATCCTAACATAAAATATTATCTTTACTATTGATTCAAATTCACACCCATGACGAACATTATAACAATTTCATTATTAGGTATTCTTATATTATCATGCAATTCTGTAGAAACTCACAAAAAAACAATTAAATTGAAATACCCAGAAACAAAAAAAGTTGATACGGTTACCAATTATTTCGGAACGAAAGTAAAAGATCCTTATCGATGGCTAGAAGATGATCTCTCTGAAGAAACAGGGAGCTGGGTGGCTGATCAAAATAAGATTACATTTGGTTATTTAGAAAACATTCCTTTTAGAGATGAATTAAAAAACCGTCTTGAAAAGTTGTGGAATTACGAAAAAATAAGTGCACCATTTAAAGAAGGTGATTATACGTATTCTTATAAAAACGATGGCTTACAGAATCAATATGTAATTTATCATTTTAAAGAGAATGACGAACCCAAAGTTTTTTTAGATCCAAATACTTTTTCTAAAGACGGAACAACTTCTTTAGCTGGATTATCATTCTCACGCAACGGAAAAATTGTTGCATATTCTATTTCGGAAGGAGGATCTGATTGGAGAAAAATTATCGTTATGGATGTTGACTCTAAAGAGGTGATTCAAGACACCTTGATTGACGTAAAATTCAGCGGAATTTCTTGGCACAAAAATGAAGGTTTTTATTATTCTAGTTACGACAAACCTAAAGGAAGTGAGTTATCTGCCAAAACAGATCAGCATAAAGTGTATTATCATAAATTAGGGACAAAGCAAAAAAACGACAAATTAATTTATGGTGGTACAGAACAAGAAAAGCATCGGTATCTATCAGCTTCCGTATCAGAAGATGATAGATATTTAACTATATATGCCAAAGTTTCAACATCAGGCACAAAAATGTTTATCAAAGATTTAACAAAAAAGAACAGTTCGTTTATTACTGTTTTAGACCATACAGATAGCGACACTTATGCTATCGATAATATTGGAAGTAAATTGTATTTAGTAACCAACCTAAACGCTCCTAATAAAAAAATAGTAACTGTTGACGCATCGAATCCGACTCCCGAAAATTGGATAGATTTTATTCCCGAAACCGAACATGTACTTTCAGCGTCTACTGGTGGTGGTTATTTCTTTGCAAAATATACGGTCAACGCTATTTCACAAGTAAAACAATACGATTTTGATGGTAAATTTATAAGAAATATTCGACTTCCCGGAATAGGTAATGCCAATGGTTTTGGTGGTAAAAAAGAGTCTAAGATTGATTATTATTCTTTTACAAATTACAGCACTCCATCGAGTATTTATAAATTTAATATTGATACGGGTGTATCAGAATTATACTGGCAACCATCTATCGATTTTAAAAGTAAAGATTATGAAAGCAAACAAGTCTTTTACACTTCTAAAGATGGCACTAAAGTTCCTATGATTATCACTTATAAAAAAGGGCTAGAACTAAACGGAAAAAACCCAACCATTTTATATGGTTATGGCGGGTTTAATATTAGTTTAAATCCTGGATTTAGCATTTCAAACGCCGTTTGGATGGAAATGGGCGGAATCTATGCCGTTCCAAATTTACGCGGGGGAGGAGAATTCGGTAAAAAATGGCACGATGCTGGAACAAAACTCCAAAAGCAAAATGTTTTTGATGATTTTATTGCTGCTGGAGAATATTTAATTGATAAAAAATATACCTCATCTGATTTTCTTGCGATTAGAGGAGGCTCTAACGGAGGTTTACTAGTCGGTGCAACAATGACGCAAAGACCCGATTTAATGAAAGTAGCTTTATCTGCTGTTGGCGTATTAGATATGTTACGTTATCATACCTTTACATCTGGTGCTGGCTGGGCGTATGACTACGGAACATCAGAAGACAACAAAGAAATGTTTGAATATTTAAAAGCGTATTCTCCTGTTCACAATGTAAAAAAAGGAAGTCAATATCCTGCTACGCTCATTACTACAGGTGATCATGATGACAGAGTGGTTCCTGCACATAGTTTTAAATTTGCTGCCGAATTACAAGCAAAACAATCGGGTAGTAACCCAATATTAATTAGAATTGAAACCGATGCTGGTCACGGAGCGGGAACTCCCGTTTCTAAAACTATTGAACAGTATGCAGACATTTTTAGTTTTACTTTGAGCAACATGGGTTTCGAAGAATTACCCTAGCGCAACAAAAGAGAAAAAATAATTTCTATTTCAATAATACTTAAAAATCACATCAATTCGAGACTATGCTACAACCCTTTTATAGACAATCAAACTAATACGTTAATTTTTAAACTGCATCATTTACACCATTTTTAATATTTAAATGACGCAATAAATTCGTTTCTTTTTTATATAAGAACAAAACCGTAGATATGCTATGCTTCTATTTTTATTGCTTATCTGAATAAAAAACATTCCAATTTATTAATGCGTCATTTAAAAATTAAATTAGTATTGTTTACTATTCAGTTATAGCCTTAACAATTTCAGTTTTAAAGTTTTCTTTAGCTATTTCTTTAGCTGTTATTTCGGCTTTAATTTTAAAAAACCTGTTGTTTAATAGTTCCATAATTTTAGGCTCTAAATTATTCAAATTTATTTCACTAATGTCAATACCCAAAGGTCCAACACCTTTTTTAAAACATATTTTATTCCAAACAAATTGATCTATGATATGTGGAATAATCAATAAAGCACATCCGTATTTTAATGCCATATGTGTGGTACCCGAACCACCATGATGTACAATAGCATACATTTTCGGAAAAACCCAATCATAAGGAATATTATTTACAAAATAAAACAAATCTTTATTGTAGGTTTTAGGCTTTACAAGTCCACCCGATGCAGTATTGATAATTGCAGGTATGTTGTTTTTCTCTAAAACAGACAAGATAATCACTGTGTTTTCAAGAGGATTGGGATTTACCATACTCCCGAATGTGACGAATGTTAATTTAGAATGTTTTTGTAAGAATTCCTTTAATTTACCACTCGGCTGCCAGTTGTTGGTGTTTTTTCGTTCGTGGTAGCCCAACACTTTTAAATTATCATTCCAATAATCCGGTCGTTTAAAAAGAGATGGAGATATGGTATAAATTGCTTTACCACTAAATAAAGCATTTTGAATTTCCTTTTGAGTAATTTTTCTAGAAACAGAAACCCACTTTACAGAGCCTACAATTATTTTAAGCAAACCATAATTTGCCAATTGGTAGGTTAACTTATTTAGAAAAGGTCCAAAGTCTTTATCAAAGGAAATATGTGCATGATTTTTTACATAATGTATATAAGGAACAGGACTTACTAAAATCGTTTTATCTTTATTTTCTAAACCCCAAATAACTGGATACATTACTTTTCCGTTATGCACAATCCTGTCAGGGTTTTCACTCTCTATAACCGCTTCTTGCTTTAAAATCATTTTCTTATTTACAGAAGACTGTATGGAAATAAGTTTTGTATAAGCTTTTATTTTTTGAAAGCTCAACCCCCCACCTCCCATGGCAATTTTACCTGATGGACTATCCAGCATCTCAATAAATTCTTTTCCTAAGGAAGCGAACTCAAAACCAGAACCCTGAGCAAGAGTCCTAAATTGCTCAGGAAACAAACAAATAATATGATGCCCTTGCTCCTTTAAAATTTCAGCCAAAGCCAAAAAAGGTTCCATATCTCCCCTAGTGCCAATTGACGATAGAATTATTTTCATAGAAATAATAAATTTACTACAGATCAAGTAATAAAAATACATTAAAAAACAGACAAATTCTTTACATAATTGGTTGTTTGACCATTCCACAATTATATATTCGATTTGAATAACCGAATAACACAGGATTTATACAATACTGGAAGTGCTTCGTGACCCTGCTTAGGCACATTTCAAAATTGATAGAACCGGAAAATAAGGATTAGTACATTAACTTCATTTTTAAGTTTTCTTCTACTTGAATTTTTCCAGAATTTTCAATATTGTTATTTGAGTGATGGTTATTTTTTGCTCCCCAAAGAAGTGCTACAAGCTGGACAGGATTGTTTATAAATGTATTGTTTAAAATATTTACATTTACAATACCTCTAGTATTTAAAAGGATTCCATTTTTTTCTTTTCCACCACACATTGTAAAAGTAGTATTCTTTACAATAAGGTTTCCGCCAATTGTAGATTCATCATAACCACCTCTATAATAATCAATAACATTACTTTTTATATTTGTAAACTGACAATGTTCTATCGTTAAATACTCCGTATTGTAATCTCCTCTATCGTTGGTTTCCTCTGAAAGTTCTATGCCATTTTCACAATTCGAAATGGCCGTATTTATAAATTTTATCTCTTCTGCAAATGTTTGTTTATAAGCTTTTAAAACATAATCAAAATTGT
Organism: Flavicella sp.; assembly: GCF_037132785.1. Lineage (GTDB taxonomy): Bacteria > Bacteroidota > Bacteroidia > Flavobacteriales > Flavobacteriaceae > Flavicella. Next base: position 5,026 of record NZ_JBAHZZ010000072.1, read on the forward strand.
TTATTTCACACCCAGAAACAGTAAGTCCATAGTGGTTGAACATGTTTTCTTTTAAGTTAGCAAATACCTGCTGTTTACCATTCCCTAAAAGTTTAATGTTTTCAATATTTAAAATACCATATGGTTGCAATTCAAATAACGGTGTATTGTCATTTCCTTTATATACTAATTCAACTTGTTCTTTATTCTTTGATTTTATTGTGATGTTTTTATTGATAATCAAAGACTTCGATATGGTATAAGTCCCCTTAACTAACAGTAAAATATCACCCGATTTAGCCGTTAATATTTTTCCTTGAAGATCTATTTCATTTGAAGTAATTTCAATTATAGATGGTTTTTCTTCTCGTTTTTCATTTGAATACCAACTAGTTCCATATTTTTTTTTGTCCAATATTTTTGGGTCTTTGGCTTCAGTTTGAATTGTCGCTCCGATAGAAATTTCGTTTTTTCTTGAATTGCCAAATAGATCATTTGTAATAGTATTAAACCCAAATCCCGAATAGGCTGTAATTTCGTTTGAAAGATTTGGAATAAAAATATCTTCACTTAATTGTATTAAATCAAAGTTTGAGATTTTAAATCGGTCTTTGTTATTAAAGTCAACTCCATGGTTGTTTATAATATTACTTTTGAATTTTACACCATCAGCTTTATCATGCTCAATAATTGGATTTGTGTCACCTTTTTGATTATAAATTACATTGTTTGCTACTACTGTCCTTAAAGGTCTAGCAGATCGAATTTCAGATAGTGGTAATACCTCTTTTTGATCTATGTTACTTCCTACACCAAATTGCCAAGGAGATTTACAGTTTACATAAGTATTATATGCAACAACAACATCCGTAACTTGGTTATATCTATTCAACGGAGATTTTGGAATCCCATTCATAATTGCTAATGGACTTCTGAAATCCTCTCCTATAATACTATAAAAATAGTTGTTTGTAATCCAATGTCCAGTGTTTACAATTCTAATACCTCCATAATTTTCATTAACACCATCTCCAATAAAATAGTTTCCATCGATAACGCAATAGTTCCCATGTCTTGTCACCACAGATCCTTCACTTTTGTAAAATACATTATTTTTAATCTCATTGAAATTGGTTTTACTAGAAATTATTTCAACTTCTCCGTTGCATTCTTCAAAAAGATTATTTGCTATAGATGTATAACTTGGTGACATGGAAGTAAAGCTACTACCTAGTTGGATTGTTTCTCCTCTGGCACCACCTTTTCGTGGTCTTGGACCAAAATGGTTATTGATAATTTGATGATAATTTCTTATACTTTGGTTGCCTTTTAAATCAACTCTAACCGTTGGTCCTCCATTAGTTTTACCAGCAATATAACAGTGACTCAACTTATTGTGTCTTCCATAAAATTGTACCCAAAGATCATCTTGATCACGTTGAGGTTTGTTAAAGTCTAAAATCACACAATTTGAAACACTACAGTTGTTAGCTAGCTGATCTTCTGCCGTTCTAAAAGCTATTACATTTTTTGTAGGACTGTATCCGTTTCTAAAAAACAAATCTTTTATTTGCAAATAATTACCTGACAATTGTACGCTAGAAACCCCTTCAATAAAAACTTTACCAGCTGTTTCTGCTTTTAAAATGATTGGTTTTTCTTTTGTGCCATTACCTTTAAATATAATATTTGTATTATTCCATACTCCATTTTTCAATATAATGGTCTCTCCTGGTAGCACAGAATCTAATGCTGATTTCAACTCGGTTTTATTCTGAACAAAGATTATTTTACCTTCTTGCTTTGAAGAACAAGAGAATAATAAAATTATAAACGAAAATATTAGAATATGTTTAGCCATGGTTTTGGGTTTTTTAAAATATAAGATTTAACTACACACTTAGCGTCTGTTTTGATTGATTTTAAGATATTGGATACTTTTCTACCATTCTATTAATGGTTTTAAATAGAGAGCGGTAAACTATAATACAAAGCTCATTAATACATGCTTTAACTTGCATAATGACAATGTGTAATTAATTTCGGTTATTACTATAATCTTTGTTCAATACCATAAGTTTCTTTTAAAGGTTCGTACCCTCTCCATTTATCCGTTACTATTTTAGCTGATGTACTTATATGCTCTTCAAATATTAAAATTAATGATATTGGTGAATAGTCTTTTATAGACCCTATATAAACACTTTTAATTTTATTATTGCCTGTTATTTGAACAGCAATCTCAGCCTTTTTCGTATCATCAGCTCTTCCTTGTTTTTCCTCTTCTATACCTCCAATAGTAAATTCATCCACGTGTATTAATTTTTGTGAAGAATATTTTTGACTAGTTTTTGTGGCTTTGCGTACTTTTTGCATAAAATACCATGCAGTTCCTTGACGAATACTAAAACGTTTTCTCATTTGAATACTTGAAATACTTTTGCTACTTGTACTCATTTCAAAAACCACACAAAATGCTTTTTGTAAACCAAACTTTACTTTATGAAATAAGGTATTTTCAGTTGCACTTTCTACGTGTTGACAGCTATAACAATGGTATCTATAATCTGACTTTTCACAACCTTTGTTATGTCCACATTTTATGCAAGTAAATCCATCTTGCCATTTTATTTTAGCTAAATATGCTTTACAAACAGTATCATTTGGCAATTCTTTTATAAAACTTAGTCTCTCTTGTCCTTCAAACTGTTCCATAATCTATATTTATAAAGTTTAATATATGGAGATTAAATGACTAATTTAATAATGCAATTAGGTAAATTTAAACCCAATTTAATATTTTCTTGACGTCGTATTTTTCAGGGTCGTCAAGATATTCTTTGGCGTCTTCGTAATCACGTTCTCTAAGATAGATAAGGTGATTGATAAATAATTGAGCCATTTCAGAATCAATATCAACCAAACGAGGAGAAACTTTTCCATTCTCATCCTCAAAATCTTTTAAATACAATGGAGATATATCTCCTCTTGAATTTGCACTTACGATACAGCCTGTAATACCTTGATCAAATAATTTTTTCACTCCAATTCCTAATAAAGTACATAGAGTTAAATCAAAAGCAATAGGATTTGCACAACGCAATTCATAACCAATTTCAACGGGTCTGGATTTGATATTCATGCCAATTTCTTTTAATTTCGTTTGCAGCAGAAAGTTAAATATATGTGATTTGCTTACGTTTCCTAATTCAGGATGTCCATGATCATCATAGGTAAAATTAATACCAGAATTTAAGATCTCTTCTTCATCCATAAAGTAAAAAACACCTTCACTGACCATAACAACTCCATATTCAATTCCACGAATTTTACTCTTTACGATTGATGAAATAATCATATTGATTATTTTTTCAAATGTAATTTTTGTTTTATTGAACATTTCAGGAATAATCATCATTGGAAAATGACAAGCCGATGCGATTCCGAATGCCAAATGTCCTGCAGATCTTCCCATGGCAGATACTATAAACCAGTTTTCACTTGTACGAGCATCTTCATATACTGTGTTCCCAATTCGTACTCCTTCATCCTTTGCTGTATGGAAACCAAATGTTGGATTCCTATCTGGTAATGGTAAATCGTTATCAATTGTTTTAGGAACGTGTATATGAGCTACATTTAGTTGTTGACTCTCTAAATATTTAGATAGTCTACTTCCTGTAGAAGCTGTGTCATCTCCACCAATTGTAACTAATAATTTTACATTGTGTTTTTTAAAGAAATTAGAATTAAATTCACTGTCTTTCGGTTTGTGTCTACTCATGATTAAAGTAGAACCACCACGACTGTAAATTCTATCGGCTTTATGAAAATTAAATTTTTTTATCGCAGGTTTGTCAGAAAATAAACCTTTATACCCGTGATGCACACCTAATACATCATAACCGTCTTTTATAAATGTTTTGGCTAGTGTACTTATAACTGTATTAATACCCGGAGCAGGACCACCGCCACAAATAATTGCAATAGATTTGTTCATGTTTAATTTTAAAAAAAAGAGACCTAGAACCTAGGTCTCTTTTGTCAAATTTAGAGAGGTTAATAGTTTATATTCCTAAAGCTTGACCACCACCAATTTGGATAGTCTCAGCTGTAATAAATGCAGCGTCTTCACTCGCTAAGAAAGAAACAACTGAAGCAACATCTTCTGGTTGACCTAATCTTCCTAACATAATACTATTTTTCCAAGAAGCAAACACTTCTGGCTTCGTAGATTTAATTTGTGCATGGAAAGGAGTGTCAATTGTACCAGGAGATACAGCATTTACTCTAATTCCGTATTCTGCTAAATCTTTTGCTAAAGCTCTTGTGATAGTATGAACTCCTGCTTTAGAAGTTCCATAAATTCCAGCACCAGGACCTCCTGCATTCCAAGCTGCATTTGAAGTATAGTTTATAATTGAAGCATTTTCAGCTTTTTTTAAGAAAGGTATTGCTGCTCTTGAAGCAAAAAATGTTGAATCAAGATTTAAAGCCATTACAAATCTGTAAAATTCAGTCGTCATTTCTTCAAATCTAGATCTACCACCTAAACCTCCAGCGTTGTTTACAAGCAGGTTGATTTTTCCATACTTTTCACCGATTTTAGTAATATTTAAAGTTACCGCTTTATCATCTGTAACATCAAAACCATAGTATTCTGCTGTGATTCCTTCTGCTTTAAGTTCTTCAACTCTCTTTGCTCCATCTTCATGATCAATACCATTTAAAACTACAGTATATCCGTCTTTTCCTAATCTTCTTGCTACTTGAAAACCGATGCCTCCTGTAGCTCCAGTGATTATTGCTACTTTTCCTTGAAATTTACTCATAATATATATATTTGTGTGATTAATTTTATTGTTATAATTCTATTTTTGTTTTTTCATTTTGAAATAATTAAGAAATTTTACTTTTCAGATTTTAAAGTCTCAATTTTTGGTATCAATATCCATACACTTGCTAATACTATAGCTGCGAGGATTGCTCCAATTATAAAAGCTGGTGCATAATTACCTCCAACTGTTAATATAGGAACTAAAGCTATTAAACCAGCCCCCGTTAATTTAGCTGCTGTACCAGAAAAACCAGAAAGTGTTCCTACGGTTTTCTTTCCAAATAAATCACTTGGTAGTGTTTGTACATTTCCAATTGCAGTTTGAAACCCGAAAAGAACTGCAGCCATTATCAATACTGCTGCCATAGGAGAGCCTGGGTTTGATAAAGCCAATAAAGAAGGAAGCATAATAACACATCCAAGCGTTATAACAATCTTACGAGTCTTGTCTACATTCCACCCCGCTTTTAATCTGTTTTGCGCTAATAAGCCTCCAAACCAAGCACCTAACATAGCACCTACATAAGGAACCCAGCCGTATATACCAATACTTTTAATATCCATATTATAAACTTCTGAAAGATATTGAGGAATCCAAAAGACGAATAACCACCATATTGGATCTATTGCAGCAGATGCAATAATAACTCCCCAACTTTGTTTACGTGAAAGTAATTCACGAACAGATGGATTATATTCAGTTGATACTTTGTTATTATCCTCTACCTCTTCTTGACCTGCTAATATGTAATTTTTTTCAAGTTCTGTCAACCAAGGATGGTTTTTTGGTGGAGCTTTTACTATAATTAACCATGGGATTAACCAAAGCAAACCAATAAGACCAATTATAATAAATATCATTTGCCAGCTAAAATAAATTGTTAGAAAAGCTATGGTTGGTATGGCTACAATACCACCTATAGCAGCTCCTGAATTAAATAATCCCTGTGCAAATGCTCTTTCGGTAGCTGGAAACCATTCTGCATTTCCTTTAGCTGCCCCTGGCCAGTTTCCTGCTTCAGATATACCTAATAGAGATCTAAAAATAGCAAAACTCAATACACCAGTTGCCAAAGCATGAAGTGCTGTAGATATTGACCAAAAACCAATAGATAAAACAAAACCAATACGTGTTCCAACCTTATCAAATATTTTTCCAAAAATTGACTGTCCAAAAGCATATGAGAACATAAATACAACAGAAATCAGAGCATAAATCTCTTTTCTTTCATCCACGGTTTTATCGGGATATAAATCTTCTGATATGCTTGGCCATAAAACTACCAGAGCTTGTCTGTCAATATAATTAATTACAGTTGCTAAAGCTATCAAAGCAATTACCCACCATCTTAATCCTTTTACTTTCATATTAGTTTGTTTTAAATTGTATATCCCTTTTAGTTAAATAAAGACATCATTCTTCTTTTTTCGATAATTGATTATTTTCAATTATGAATTTATCTAGCTTGATTTTGCTAGTAATAGGTAAATTTAAATGGAGTAAAACTTTTAGTTTTATATCTATAATTAAATAATTATAGTAATTTAAATTTACACCCCTCCAATTACTTTTTATCTCAAATAAAGTTGTGCATCTTTATTATCAATATTATTTATTCGTTTGTACTATTACAGTATTCATATAATGTTTTAAAATGAATTTTCATTTTTTCTTTAACCAATTCTTCATCCTGTAATTTAATCGCGTTAAATATTTCTTCATGTTCTTTAATACCTGCAATAGCCAAGCCATCTGCGCAAACATGATGTTTTTCTATGTTGATAATAATTTCAGGAGTTATTATTAACATAAAAGTATTGATAGTACTGTTCTTAGAGGCTTTTGCAATTGCTAAATGGAATAATAAATCTTCCTGTACAGCATCTTCACCTCTAAGCGCTTTTTCTCTAAAAGCATCTAATGATTCTTTAATTTGTTCTAAATCCTCATCTGTTCTCCTAATTGCAGCTAACGAAGCGGATTTTAATTCTAATAAAATCCTTGTCTCTACTAAAGATTTAAAATCTGGCTTTTCTAATCGTAAAATATCTTCAATCATACCATTAAGAGCAACTATACCAATATTAGCAACAAAAGTTCCACTTTGAGGAATTGAATTTAACAAACCGTAAAATTCTAATTTCTGAATCGTTTCACGAATGCAACTTCTACTAAAATTAAACTTTTCAGAAAGCATTCTTTCTGAGGGTAATTTATCACCCGGTTCTAAGTTTTTATAGTTGATTAAATCTCTAATTTTAGAGATAATCGTATTTTGTACTTCTTTGTGTTCGTGTTTAGTTATTACTTCTAATTTCATATAGCTTTGTGTTTTCAGCCGGATTGGTTAACCAGTTTAAGCGTGATAAATATAAGTATATTTTTCAGTCTAAAAAAACATTATTTGTATTTGTTTTTATTAGTTATTTATGGTTTTTAAAACTTTAGAGGGTAAAAACATCAATAAAATTCATCAAACTTTGTTAATGTGTTATTGTTAAATCGTAATATTTTACCGTTGAAAACGCAGTATTATCAGTGCTTCCCAGGTAGTTACCTGCTTTAAAATAATTTTCAAATACACCCCATTTTATTATGTGTTCTGAATCGTATACTTTAGACATTGTTTCATTAAGTATAACTTCCATTCTGCCTTCTGTGGCAATAATCTCTATAGTGAATTTATCAAATCCAACTTCAACTGGAAAATTATATCCATCATCGTTTCCCCAAGATGTTGTTTCTAATATCTGTAGCGAATCTGCATTGGGGTCATTTAGTGTTTTTGTTTTTACTCTTATTATATTATCCTGCCAATATATTTTTAACATTGGAGGAGCATTATTGTCTTTTTGACCAATTAGGTCTCTTTGTTCATTTGTCAGTCTTCCATGAATTTGCATAATTATAATTTTATCATAATCACCATCGCTTTTTTTTGAGACATTTGAAACAGACAAAGTGCCTTTTAATCTCCCTCCTTGTTTAAAAGTCCAATTGGTAGAATTACTACCAGGAATCATTTGTTCTCTTAATTCGGTTCTTGAATAGCTAGAATTTGCAGTAGAAGAACCGGGATAAGTATAAAAAACCAAAGCTCCATTTATAGAGTCGTTATAAAAAAAAGGTTTTAATGTCTCGTTAGTTGCATATGTTAATATTTTTGGAGGTTCAATTTCATCTGGCGCACCAATTGGGAGTGTTACTTTCCAATTATTTAAATCAATATCAGGTAGGATATAAGTTGGATCAATGGTTTCTTCAACTTCAACTTCTTCTTCAACTTCTGTTTCAAGATCCTCTTGAGCTATAGACTCTTCATTTTCTTGACAACTAGAACAAAGTAAAATAATAAAAGATACTATTAATAACCTGTTTATGAATTGTTGTATGTGTGTTTTTAATTTCATTGAGTTGTTCTATTTATGACTTACCTCTAATTCGTAATATTTAATTTTTGAATATGCTCCCTCATCTCTAGATTGAAAATAATTTCCTGCTTTAAAATAATTTTCGAAAATGCCCCATTTTTCCATATGAATATTTTCATAAACTTTATATTCATTTTTGTTTAAAATGATTACCATTTTACCTTCAGAAACTTTAACTTCTAAAATGAATTTTCTAAAACCTACTTCTTGCTCAAAATTGAAACCCGCATCGTCACCCCAAGCATCTTTATGTAACATTTCTTCGTAAGTTGCATTTAAGTTTTTAAGTACTTTTGTTTTTATCCTTACTTTTCCTTTGTCCCAATATATTTTCAATATAGGAGGTGCGTTATTGTCTTTTTGTCCAATTAAATAGCGTTGTTCATTTGTTAAACGACCATGAATTTGCATAATTATAGTCTTGTGATATTTACCTTCAGAATCTCTGGTAGTTTCTTTCATCGCCAATTTCCCTTTCATGTAGCCACCTTGCTTAAATGTCCAATTTACATGATTGCTTCCGGGAACCATTTGCTCTCTTAACTCGGATCTCGAATATTTTGTATTCGCTGTTGTTGAATTAGTTGGCATGGCGTGGAAAACGATTGCTCCTACAGCAGAATCGTTATACATATATGGCTTAAGCACCTCATTTGTTGCATAATCCAATATTTCTGGTGGCTCTACACTTATTGTTTTTCCTTTTCCATTACCTGCAGGTATCGTTACTTTCCAATGACTCAAATCTATTTTTGGGAGTTTAACTTTCTTTCTTCTTTTCTTCTTCTTTTTCTTTTGATCTTTGGTTTCAATTTTAACGTCAAATTCTGTAACGCTTTCCTTTTGTACTTGAGAGAAAGCATTGGAAGACAGAAATACTGTTAATAGGAATACTAATATATATTTACGAATTTTTTTCATTTTTCACTTATTGATTATTCCAGTTAAACTATAACATTAAAGGATTATTAGATAATGTATTGCTCTATCAATTAGATAGAGCAATTACATCAATTATTTTTGTGTTGATATCATAAAATTAAAACCCAGGAGTAATAATATCAATATTATCAATAAATACTTCATGACTACTATCAACAGCTCCTGATGCTCTCACATAAATTACAATTTTATTTGCTGTAGCTTCAAAAGTAAATGTGGTAGTAGTAAATGTGTCGTTAGAACTTGAAGATTTAGAACTATTAAAATCGTTTGTGATATTAAAATAAACATCAGCATTATCTAAAATGTTTTCTTCAGTCGTTATTTCATTATTTAAAATAAATACTTCTGTATTCACTCCTTCGGCTTCAGAACGAGTATCAATAGTAAAGGTATACTCTACACCTGCTTCAACTGCAACTACTTGGTATAAACGACGACAAGCTTCATTTATCTTTACTCCTCTACCTGCACCTGCATTAGTCCCAAATTTATTACCATCACCTGTAGAGCCCGGTTGTTCATCAGCATCTCCACAATTCGTAGCAAGCCAATCTGCTAAATCAGAATTGTACCAAATGGCTCTATATGGACTGTCTATTGTTCCTAATATATCATCAACTACTTTACTATTTGGCGTCATATCCCATGCATCAGCATTGTCACTTGTATTGGATGTGTGGTCATTACACGTACTATTTAATACAACAGCTTCAAATGTCGGTTCAACACCTCCCACCGGAACTGCTTTTGTAATACTTTTTGACACCCCAGAATCATTTGTAGTAGTTAATGTTACACTATAAGTCCCATCTGTAGAATACGTATGTGTGGGGTTCACCTCTGATGAAACAGCACTACCATCTCCAAAATCCCAACTATGTGTTGTTGCTAAAATTGAAGCATCTATAAAAGTTGCTGTTAAAGAAGAAGTTGTAAACGAAAAATTAGGAACTGTAGAGAATACCAATCCTTCTATATTTTTGGTGACAGAAATTTTATCGCCTAAAAAATTCGTTGCTGTTAGCGTAGCTGCAACAGTTGCATCTGATATATATACATGTACAGGACTAAAGTTGGGATCTTCTTCTGTATCTTCAGAATCCCATTCTAAAGTATCTCCATCTCCAAAATCCCAAACTAAGCTATTTGCACCTGAAGTTTGATTGTCAAAAGACACTTCTGTATCAATCATTTCAAAGCCAAAATCAACAAACATAGGTGATACATTTGATGAATCACTTGCGAATAAACCATCAGAACTTTCTGTGGTTAGTTTTACTTTATACAAACCACCTTCTGCATACGTATAATCTGGATTTGGTTCAGTTGACGTATTACCATCACCAAAATCCCAGCTATAAGAAGCCGCATCTGTTGAATAACTTCTAAATACAATTGACATATTATCGTCTGGATTTGTACTCGTTGTAAATAAAGTGTTCGGTTGTATATCATTTACATTTCCCGTTGGCACATCAAACTCTTCAGTCTCTTGATCAATACAAGACACAAAACCTACTACTATAAAAAATAGGGTTATAATATTTTTATTGAATTTTTCAATTAATTTATAAATCATAATATTAAATTTTTTATTGTTTAACTACTATGTCAAATGAATCTAATCTAGATTCATCACCTGAATTACGTGCATAGATTATAACCGATTCATTTTCTCCTGCTTCAAAAGTAATGGCATGCTTTTTGAATACATTCACAACTCTTCCAACGCTGTTGTCTGTTCTAGATGCAACTATATATTCTTCTAGTTGGGCATCTTCGTAAGAATCAGCAGAAGATTTAAGTATAGAAACTTTCATTTCTCCATAGGTATTCATGTTAAAAGCGCTGAAATATGTTAAAACATACGTTGCTCCTGGAGTAACTTCAATTTCTTGGTAAAGAGCTCTAGTCCCATCAGCAGGGAATTTAGCGGCCTGTGTACCTTCCGGTAGAACACCTTCCGATTTTGTGTTAATCTGAAATACAGAACCCCAGGAAGAAGAACTAGGGGCTCTCCATGAATCTCTACCGTCTCCTGTTCCATCAAACAAGCTATTGTCTTCAAAACCAGGTTCTCCAATCTCAGGTATAGCAATTGTTGGAACTGCCTCAGTTACTGTAATTAATTTTTCTGTTTCTTCAAATTTACCAAGGTTATCGATTACCTTTAAAGCGACCGTATAAACACCTGGATTTGGAAACGAAAAAATCAATTCTTGATCTTGTAATGTAGCTGGAGGAAGTTCGGAAATTTGAGTTTCTAAATCCGCAACATTTTGTAAAGTTTCCTCTGAAAGTGTTTGATTTGCTTCTTCAAGTTGAATTTCTAAAGCCACAATTTCAGCTTCATATACAACAACTTTATCAGGATCAGTTTCACAAGGTATTTTAAATTCTAAAGCCTTAATCTGTTTTTCAATAGCTATAACTGTAGCTAATTCAGCTTCAATTAATAGCTCAAGAATAGGTAAATCTTTATTAATCATCGTTACTCCTTCAATAGGAGTTACTGTCCAGTCATAATAAATACCATTTACAGCTAAATTTGAACCTGCTTGAAAATTAAAATCATATTTGGCCCATAATTCAAGGTCATTACAGTCAAATTCTGAAGATGTAACGTCAGTGATGTTGTAAAAAGGAGTTGGTGGTGAAGGGTCATGTAAATCACCAACATCAGGCAAATCATCATTGACACAAGAGGTTAGGAATACGAAGATCGCTAACGCGATATATTTCAAATTAAATAAATTTTTATTCATTATTATGTGTTTTTTAGTATCCATCATTTTGATCATAAAAATTAGGTAAATTGTCTATTTCTCTTTGAGGAAAAGGAAGGTATTTCTTTTCGCTTGTATAATTTAAACTATTGTCAATCGAAAACTGTCTTAAGACAGCATCTGCTTCACCAAATCTTATTAAATCATATAAGCGTTGGTTTTCATATACAAATTCAACTCTTCTTTCAGCTAATAATTCTTGCTTTGTTAGCAAAACAGTTTCTTCAAAACCAGCTCTAAGTCGAACTTTATTATAGGCTTCGATTGCTCTTGTATCTGTAGTAGATTCACCACCAGCTAAAATTGCTTCTGCATATAATAATAGCACATCAGCATACCTTAAAACAACCCAGTCATTATCTCCAATCTCTCCATCGGTTGGAAATTTAACATTAAAAGTATCCGTTGTTAAAACAGCTGGATTATAAGACAATACATCAATACTTGCATAAAACCTAACAGGCTGTAGTTCAGGATTCATTACTGTTAAAAAATCAAGTGTAGCAATATTCACACCATTTGAAGGTCCTTGTAATGTCATGGCAAAACTATGTGATTCTGAGTCTGTTTCAATTTGATCATCTAAACCACTATCACTAGTAGCATAATTATCACTACTTACTAAATCGTAAGCTATTGAAAATATTATTTCATCATTCTTCTCTAAACCTGGATTATTTGACCAAGTACCATTGAGTACTCCATCTGTGTATCCTTCAGAAATTTCATTTCCTAATACGTGACCATAATCAATAGTTAAGTTTGCATAATACTCAGCATCTGTTAAAAGATCGATACTGCTATCTTCAGGGTCAGCATTAAACTCAAACTGATCAGCATTTTCTCTTTCTGTAAATATTAAGTCATAATTATAAGAAGCATTATTTTCTATAACAGATGCTAATAAAAGCTCTGCTTCCGTATAATTTGGATTAGGTTGACTTAAATATGCCTTTGATGCTAAACAAATAGCTGCTCCTTCAGAAGGGCGATATCTATTTTGTTCTGTCCCATGTAAATAAGCAATTGATGTTTTGAAATCATCAATAATTCTTTCATAAACATCAGCTTCAGGTAACTGAGGGTAATCTAATGCCTCGTCAGCAGTTACATCTAAGACTTTATCTATAAAAGGGACATTCTGATATGCTCTTACCAAATTAAAATGACACAAAGCTCTCATAAAATAGGCTTCTCCAACTGTATATTGTTGATTTTCACTAGCCAAATAACGGTTGTCAATAATAGTATTGGCATGCTTAATCGTGTGCATATTATTAGAATAATAAGTTGCAACATCACCATTATTAGCGTCTACATTATAAGCGTTAATAGCCGGGAAATTTCCGTTTTCTGAATTAGCTCTTACGTTGTCTGATCTTAATTCTGTCAATAAGAATTCATTTGCTGGAATTTTTTGATAAGCATCTAAAACTCCATTTGCTAATGATATAAATCCATCATCAGTTTGTAGTAATTCTTCCAACGAAAGTGCAGTAGGATTACTAAGGTCTAATTCTGTTTCACAACTTGACATTAAAGCCACGAAAGAAAAACAAACGATTATATTTTTATATATATTTTTCATAATTAATTAATTAAAATTGAAAGTTAACCCCAGCTGAAATTGTTTTTACAACAGGACCATCTCCTCTTTGATACCCTGCAGTTAATGGTGTATTAGCATTACTAGATGTTTGACCTGCTGCTTCTGGGTTAAAGCCTTCATAACCTTTAGCAGTAAAATACAGTAAATTATTACCTGTTAAATATAACCTTAGCCTATTAAAATGAAGTTTTGAAGTTAATGATTGAGGTACTGTATATCCGATAGTTAAATTTCTTAAAGTCACAAAAGAAGCGTCTTGTATATGAGCATCAGTATATCTTCTATGTACAGTTAAATCTCTATCTGGGAAATTAGAAACCTCATTTACAGCCGATTCACTCGCATAATACAACTGATCTAGATCAGCCACCCTTACTTCAGCTCCATGAGAACCTTGCAATTGGAAAGAGAAATCAAAATCATAATAGTTGAAATCAGAATTGAATCCCCATTCAAAATCAGGATATGGGCTACCTAACTCAGTTCTATCATCATCATCTATAATACCATCATTATTCAAATCTTTTACATAAACATCTGCATACTGATTATTAAACCTGTTAAATGGGTTATCTACCCATTCTAATGGAATTTCTTTCTCATAAACCCATCCGTAAAAAGAAGTTATTGGCTGCCCTACTTTAGCTATAAATTCTGTAGGTCTAGTATCTTGATCAATTCTAGAAATAATTTGTTCATTATTACCTAAGCTTAGTACAGTATTTCTGTTTAAAGAAAATTGACCTGATGCTACCCAACGAAAGTTTTCCGTAGACATAACTCTAGAACTTAATTCAACCTCAACACCTTCATTTTTAACCTCTCCAAGATTCTGCAACCAATTATCTGTACCATAAGTAGCGGATGACGGAGCAAAAAGAAGTAAATCTTTACTTGTTCTTGTGTAATAATCTACTGATAAATCTAAAAACCCTCTGCCGAATGTAACATCTATTCCAGGATTGAATTCTATTAATTTTTCCCATCCTAGAGATTGATTTGCTAAAGATGTAGCTTTAACTCCAGTATCTCCATCGTAACCAACCGTACCATATGATTCCTCGAACCTATATAGTGATTCGTACACGTTGTTGGATATTTCATTAGAACCTGAAACACCATAACTAGCTCTCAATTTTAAAAACGATATAAGATTACTTTCTGATAAGAAATCTTCGTTTGATAAGATCCACCCCGCTGAAGCTGCTGGGAAAAACCCAAACCTTGCATCTGAACCAAACCTTGTACTACCATCACTACGCGCTGATAGTTGTACTAGGTATTTTTCATTATAATTATAATTTATTCTTCCAAAATATGAAACCAATTTATCAGTTCCATTATCTGTATATGTAGTCCCTCCATCTGCAAGTGCAATATTATTATTGAAATCATTAGAGTAGCCAACAGCCTCTGTCTCTTGTCTATAAAAATCTCTTTGAGTAAATTCAAATCCAAGAATTGAGTTGAAATTATGTTTCCCAAGTTCTTTCTTATGTAGAAGAACTGTTTCAAATGCGTATTGATTAAGTTCATCTCTTCTCTCTAACCGATAAGACTCTTGGTCTCTATTTTCTTGACCATAAAGGTAATCGAACTCATTGGACTTAGTATGTCTAAAAACACCCGAGATAGTTTGTTTAAGATTAAGACCCTTTGCTAATTTTACATCAACATAAGCAGATGAATTTAAACTTAACTTCTTCTTTGTTCTAGATCTTTCAAGAAAATTTACAAGAGGATGAACATTTTTAGTAGTTGACAAAGTTAAACCACCTGACGTTAGATTACTAACTAATGGAAGACCCGTATTAGGATCTCTTGCTATTGCTCTTGGATCGTCATCTGAAACAGTAAATACATGATCGAAAGCTCTTGAAAACCCATAACTACCAACGCCTAGGTTTTCAAATAGTTTTCCTGCATCCGTTGAAACACCAACATCTGTAGAAAATTGAGTTACATACTTTAAATGTTCTTCAGTTAAGTATAATGGCACATGCCCATATTGCCTTAATGGGTCTGTAAACCTAGCAGGTAATCTATCTTGGTCATTATAATTAACATTAATACTTGCGCCAAATTTTATTTTTTTGTTTTTTGATTTACTATCAACTTTTATTCTAGCGTTGTATTTCTTAAAGTTATCCGTTAATGCGATTCCTTCATCTTCAAGATAGCCTAAAGAAGCCGTATAGCTTGTTAATTCAGATCCTCCTCTTACGGATAAAGAGTGATTTACTATAAAGCCTCCAGGGAAAACTTGATCTTGCAAATTATTTTCACCTCCACCAAGCGAAGCTAAAAAATCCATAGCCTCAAGTTCTGCATAAGCTGTGTTATAATTCTTGATAATTCTACTATAGTTTCCGCTATCTAGTTCTATTGCATCAATTGAGCTCTGTAGCCCATCCAGTCTGTATCTTTCTTGAGCTATAGTGGTATTAAAGTTATCATTGTGTTCAGCATATTTATAACCTGTAAATGTATTGTAAGAGAATTGCGTTTTACCAATAATTCCTTTCTTAAGTGTCACTAAAATCACTCCATTTGCACCACGAGATCCATATATCGCAACGGATGAAGCATCTTTCAATACGGTTAAAGATTCAATATTATTATTATCAATAGAAGATAAAATATCAGCATCAGTACCTAAGACAATCCCATCAACAACAATTAAAGGCGCTGATGTTCCTGTAACAGAACCTGGTCCCCTTAATGTGATTTTAGGATCACCACCCGCCTCTGATGATACAACTTGAATTCGTAAACCTGCTACCTTTCCACCAAGAGCATCTTCTACACGAGATACTGCTTGGTTCTGAAGATCAACACCAGAAATTTTGGTTAAAGCACTCGTTATATTTTTCTGTTTTTGTGATCCATAAGCAACAACAATTACTTCATCGAGCGCTGAAACATCTTCTCTCAATAAAACATCAATAGTAGTTTGATTTTCAACAACTACCGTTTGAGAAACATATCCAATATAAGAAAACTGTAATATGTCTCCTTTTTTTGCTTCAATTTGGTAGGTCCCGTCAAAATCGGTTGATACTCCTTTTGTTGTTTTTAAGACGATAATATTAATACCCGGAATAGGGACATTATCGGTTGCAGACAAAACAGTACCTTTTATAGTACTATCTTGTGCAAATAGTGCAATGTTTAGTAACAAAACCAAAGAAAGCACCAGTTTTGTTTTAAAATTTGTAATAGATTTTTCCATGTTTAAAATGTTAGTTTGATTAGTGGCAATAATGATATATCGTTGATGAAATTTTTATCCTTTGTTTTATGTTTTTGGACTTACTTCTCTTGTAGAAATAATCATAAATAGGATAGTTTTCAGTCGTCCTTTTTGGTTAATAAAACTGGACAACCAGATTGGCTTACTAGATATATTTTGTTTTTTGGTTATTTTGACCCTATAAAGGGTTTACATATGAGCATATTATATACGATGGTCAATGTTGTTGTGGTTAGTGATGATTGTAGGTTTAGCGAATGGTTGTAGTTAATGAATGGTTTTAGGTTAGTGATGGTTGGGGATTAATAAATGGTTTAAGTTTAGTGACGGTTTGTGGTTATGCTAAATAAATACTAATAAATTGAATGAAAAGTGCTTTTGAAGTGAGTAATATATAGAGCAAATATTTATTTTTTATTATTAGCTAATTGCTGTAAAACTCAAAATTATATTTTATTTCGGATTCCGAAATTTCAAAAACATGTCAATTATATTTAATGTTAATAAAATTTACTGGTCTAAAATATGTGGACCAGCAAATTTTCAATAACCAACAAGCACTATAGACAACCATAGCACTAACACTCAGGGGTATAAATTTTTGTTTTTTCTTAATTGGGTTGTGCGTTTTCAGCCATTCTTCCCCTTTCTTATCTAAAAAGAAATCCATCCAGATATAGTACATTTTCTCTCCTTTTTTCACTTCTACAGAATGACTTGAACCTAGCGGTATATGTAGAATGGAATAGGCTGGGAAATTTATTTTAGCATTATCAGCAAAAACAACTACTTGATTGTCAGTAAGACCTAAAAACAACTGCTCTAGCATAGCATGTTCGTGAGCTCCAACTTTATCCGGACCTGTTGTTTCAACGGTTCCCATGGCTATACGTGGAATGTATTTGTTAGGAATTATTGTACGGCTAACAGTATTTGGACTTTTTATTGGTTCGGTATACGCTTCGCAATCAGTAAATTTCGCAAAATAAATATTTTCTGTATTTTCCTTTGGAAACTCTTTTAAGTCTAAAATGTCTTGTTCTGTAAGTTCGCTAGATATTTTTATAAAATGTAGCGTGTCGTTCTTGATCGCATTAATAGAAATATCCAATACTGAATTAGGTAATAATATGGTTTCTGGTTCAATATTGTAAACCTTTTCGTTGATAATAACCTCTCCTTTCCCTTTGATAAAAAGATATATGTATTTATATCCTTCATGCATATGCTCCTTTTTAACAACATCTCCTGCCAAAGTTAGATGGTTTACAGTGATTCCTCCAATTTCATTTTCTAGTATTTTCTTATTGTATTCAACCTTATTTGGTTGTAAACTCATATTGAGAAACTCAATAGGAATTTCCTGTGCACCTAAAACCATAAACGATAGTAAAGTTGTCGTTAAAATTAAAAAAGTATATTTTATTTTCATAAGTGATAAATATTTGAGTTGTTTAAGGAACTCAAAATTACTATAATACTAAATTGAAATTGTAGGTTTTCTAGTATTAATTCTTGGATTTACACTTTATTTTAGTGCAAACCCAAGAAATTAAATTATAAGATATTAACCCTTTTTGTTTAAAAAAAATTAGTAACCAGGATTCTGTGGTAATAAATTAGGATTTCTTTGTAACTCATCTAAAGGTAATGGTAATAAATAATCATCTGAAGTAAAGTATTGTTTTTCTCCTTCTAAGCCAGAAGCACCATATACATCATAAGGAGAGTCTCCCATTTGTCTTCTTACAATGTCATACCATCTTTTGCCTTCAAAAGCAAATTCTAATCTACGCTCTTCCAATACATCTGCAACAGTAACAGTTGTAAGATCTGCTGGCACAGCACTCTCAGCTACCGTGTATTCAACATCAGCACCAGTTTTCGTAGCACCACCCATTCTTGCTCTAGCTCTTACTTCATTAATATAAGTAAGCGCCGATCCAGTATCTCCTAATTCTACTGCTGATTCAGCAGCGATTAACAATACTTCTGCATAACGTATCATAGAGTAATTATGACTTGTTGCTCTACCACTTCCACGAGCAAATGCTCCTGGGTAACGCATATACTTTGCTATATATGGATTGTTTTTAGCGTGTGCGTGTCCGCTGATTGCAAAATTAGTATAATCTACAACACTACCATTAATTGATGCTACATCATCCAAACTGACTGCTCTTCTATAATCACCTGCATCCCAAGTAGTATAAACAGCCAACGTAGGAACTGCAACTGACCAACCACCTCCTGAATTTCTGTCATCACCTCTAATACCTGTCATCGGTGCTATTTGATCATAAGCATTATCTTCAGCTTCAAAATTATTGTAATCTAGTGAAAATATTGGTTCTATAGAAATATCTATTACATCTCCATTAAATAAATTTTGAAAATTAGAATCTAAACCAAGGTTATAAATACCTTTATTATCAATCACTTCTTTAGATTCGTTAAAAGCTTTTTGCCATTCACCTTGAGTTAAATACACCAAGGCCAAATAAGAACTCGCTGCTGCTTTAGAAGGTATTGCTCTAGATGTAGTTGTATTTGGCAACCAAATTTTAGCATATTCTAAATCTGCAATTATATTTGCATATACATCTGCAGCACTTGTTTTACTGATAGAAGTTGCTATATCAACATCCGTTACAGGTGCATCAATATAAGGAATATCTCCAAATAATCTTACCAAGTGAAAATAATAAAACGCTCTTGCAAAATATGCCTGTGCAGTTACTGGATTTTTAATATCTGCATCGATTTCTACATCTTCAGCTCCTGCAATGGCAAGATTAGCAGCCGCAATTCCTTGATAAGTTCTTGGCCAAAATTCACTAATCATTCCATTACTAGCCAAAGTAGTAAATTCATTCATCTCTACTCTTCTTGTTTGTGTAGATGCAAGATCTACCATGTCAGAACGAAGCATTAATGCGATAGAAAGTTTTCTTCCCCAAAACTTTTCATTAATTGCGTGTGTAAGAGCACCATCCACAGCTACTTGGATATCATCTGTAGTTTGAAAAAAACCGTCTGGGGCTAACAAACCTACAGGCTCTTCTTCTAAATCTGAACATCCCATTATTGATAACCCTACCAATAAAAAGAAATATTTGTATATTTTCATATTTTATGTTTTAAAATTATTGATTAAAATTTTATATTAAGACTAAAATTTATCGTTTTGATTGTTGGATAATTACCAAAATCAAACCCTTGAGCTGTATTGGCAGATGTATTGTTATCTCCTTGGGCTCCAAAATAGTTTACTTCAGGATCTAATCCAGAATAGTTTGTAAAAGTCAATAAATTTTGTGCACTCAATGAAAGTCTTACTCTGTCCATTCCTAATTTTTCAGTAATGTCTGTAGGTAAATTATAACCTACTGCTATATTTTTTAATCTAACATAGCTACCATCTTCTACAAAACGAGAAGAAATTTCTCTACTACTATTGTTTCCAACACGTGGAGTATTTGTGTCTGTATTTGTAGTTGTCCAAGAGCTGTTATAAAAGTCGCTAGTAGTATTTGAATCTCCATTAAACAACTGTACATTGGTCATATTAAAAATATCTCCACCTTGAGAACCTTGGATAAAGATCCTTAAATCCCAGTTTTTATAAGTAAAATTATTGGACATTCCAAAAGTATAATCTGGATTAGGATTACCTATCGTTGTCTTATCAGCATCCGTAATATCACCACTTCCATCTATATCCGCAAACAAAGGGTCACCTGCAATACCACCAGTTAAGGTTGCTGCTCCATCTGGTAAATCACCTCCTTGATAAACTCCTTGATAATCATAGCCCCAAAAAAGACCAACTTCTTCACCAACTCTTAAAACATAAGAGTAATCATGACTAAAATAATTTGGAGCAGCATCAAAAAACAAATCAGCATCATTTACTAAAGCTACTACTTTGTTTTTATTAAAGGCAATGTTAAAATCTGTAGTCCATCTAAAATTGTCGTTAGATATATTTCTTGTGCTTAAAGAAACTTCAATCCCTCTATTATTTATCTCTCCTAAATTCGCTAAGATATCATCACCTGTGTAACCTAAATATTCAGTGATAGTGTTGTCTGTTAAAATTAAATCTTTAGTATCTATGTTATAATAGTCTAATGATAAATTAATTGCATTGTTAAACATCCCAAAATCTACACCAATATTTGTTTGATAAGAAGTTTCCCATTTTAAATCTGGGTTCTCAGGTTGTTCTGGAGTAATAGCACTAACCGTTTCCCCATTACTGGAAGCATAAAGAGTCTCAAACCTTGCTAAAGATTCGTAAGCACCAATTGATGGATTACCTGTAAGACCATAACTAACGCGTAATTTTAAGTTAGAAATCGTTTCAACATCTTTTAAAAAGTTTTCGTTTGACACCTTCCATCCTAAAGCTGCAGAAGGGAAAATAGCATATTTTTCATTAGCTGCAAAATTAGATGCTCCATCTCTTCTTACTGTAGCTGTGATTAAATATTTATCATCATAATCGTAATTCACTCTACCAAATTGAGATTGAATCTCTACTTCTGATATTGACGAATCAGGCGTTAAAAATGTTGTAGCAGATTCTAAATTATAAAAAGAAAAACTATCTGAAATAAAACCGGAAGCTTGATTGTAAAAATTTTCTGTAATAATTTGTTGATAAGAATATCCTGCTAATAAGGTTAATTGTCCTTTTCCTATCTCTTTTTTATAGGTCAGATAATTTTCACTCAAGAAATTTGTTGTTCTATCATATTCTACACCAGCTATTCCTCCAACAGCACCTGCTGTCTGTTCTAGTGTTGATGGCAAATAAATTCCTTGATTTTCATTTTCAGTACTAAAACCAAAAGTTGTTTTAAAAGTAAGATTTTCTAAAAGATCATAACTTGCATAAAAATTTGCTCTAAAATTATCGGTTTTAGTTTCGTCTATTTTTTCTGTAGCGATAGCATACGGATTATCAACAGGATCTCCCACAGAGTTACCCGAGTTAAAGCTACCATCTTCATTATACACAGGTTGATCAGGCGCATATCTCATTGCTAAGGTAATTACATCATCTCCACCTGCACCAGCAGTATCACCTGTTGACTGCGTAGAAGCTCCATTTTTAGTACTTCTACTACCAAAAAGATTAAGTCCCATTTTTAACTTATCTGTTACTTGGGCATCAACATTTGACAAGAAGGTTAGTTTTTCAAAACCAGAATTAATAAGAACTCCATCTTGATTAAAATAGTTGCCAGAAGCATAAAAATTTATTTTATCTGAACCTCCTGAAAAAGAAAGTTGATAATTCTGAGTATTCCCTGCTTGGTAAATTAAGTCTTGCCAATCAGTATCCCCAGCACCTTGATTATAAGTAACTGCAGCGTCACCTGAAGTTAATGCTTGGTTATTATTTACATCTTGTTGATAAGCTGCAAATTCATCTGCATTTAACAAATCTATACTGTTTGCAGTATTTTGAACTGCATAAGTGCTATTAAATTCAATAGTCATTTTACCTTTTCTACCTTTTTTAGTAGTTACCAAAATAACTCCATTAGAACCTCTAGAACCGTATATAGCAGTTGCTGACGCATCTTTTAAAACCTCTAAAGAAGAAATATCATTAGCTTGTGGCATAGTTGCTCCAACAAAACCATCTACAACAATTAGAGGTGAACTACTTGCATTAATAGAAGTATTACCTCTAATTTTTATGCTAATAGGAGCACCTGGCTCACCACCATTATTAGATTGAACAACAACTCCAGCTGCACGCCCTTGAAGAGCTTGTGCTGCATCTGCTACAGGAAATGCATTTAATTCCTCCGAACTTACGGAAGAAACAGAACCTGTAATATCGCTTTTCTTACGAAAACCGTAACCTATAACTACAACCTCATCTAGCTCATTTGAATCTTCCTCTAGAGCTACATTTATAGTGGTTTGATTAGTTACCGAAATCGATTTCGTAGCGAATCCAATAAAAGAAAAAATAATTTTGCTGCCTTGAGGTGCGTTTATTTGATAATTCCCATCAAAGTCAGTAGTAATACCTGTTGATGTTCCTTCTATTATAACATTTACACCAGGCACTGGAGTATTCTCAGATTTAGAAGTTACTGTTCCTGTAATTGCATGATCGTTTTGAGCGATTAAAGCGATGTTAACAAACAGAACAACTATAAGAAGCAGCTTTGTCTTGAATAAATTTAGTGTTTTTTTCATGTTTAAAGTGTTAGTTTTAATTAGTCTCGAAATATTATTTAGTTGATTAATATTTCATTTTTTAATCTTTCACTTTATTCAACAATATTGATTAAACAAAAAATAAATTCCTTATTTTTGTATATGTGTTGTTGAATAAAGTGATAACATGTAGTCGGATTTACTTCCCTCCAAAGAAGTATCCTAATTATAAGAGGATGGGTGTGCACCCATCCTTTTTTGTTTATGGTATAGTCATTTTTTTTGCTATTTAGATTAGTATGGTGATTTTTCAATACTGGATAACCAGTTTGGTTTACCAAATATATGTTATTGTGATGTTTAAAAAAAATAATTTAACAAAAAATTAGGTTTTTTAATTTATTATTCCATAAAATCTTCTCTAATAGGACTAAAAACATCTATTAAAACCCCTGCTTTATTACAAATTGCTCCATGAAGTACATTAGGTGGAATGTATACTGAATCTCCTCCTTTTACTATTTTAGTTTCATCACCTATAGAAAATTCAAATTCTCCTCCAACAACATAAGTTACTTGTGAATGATGATGTTCATGCTTATAACCTATTCCTCCTGTTTCAAAGTCAACCTTAACAAGCATGATTTTATCATCATAACCCATTATTTTACGTTTAACTCCCTCTCCTACAACTTCCCATTCTTGGTTGTCGTCTAATAAAAACTCTTTACTTGCTCCAAAACTTTTCATAATTATTATTGTTTAGTATTTATATAATAAAATGGACCGCTCCATTGATGTTTTTGATTATTTATTTGTAATTCGTGTTTGGTGTTTTTGTCAGAATCAATATTTGATAAAAATACTGTTTTTATAGATGCATCCTTTTTTGTGATTTTTAAAACTGTGTATTTACTGTTTGATTGAATAATTTCAATATTTTCAATACTACTAGTTGCGTCTTTAGCAAGCTCAGACACAGGACTATAATGACCGTGTGGTTCTATGATCGTTGCAAAAGTAGTGTTGCTAAAGTTATTTCTACGAATGATAATAGCAGGATCATTCCTTAAATTGAAATCAGGATCATTAGCTCCTATTTGTGCAAATAGAATTTTATCGTTTTTGTCACTGGTAGTAGTTAATGAATAAAATTTATCATTATTTAACCAGCTGATTTTTGTGTTAGGGTTTTGAGCAATTCCTTCTGCCTTCTTCCAAAGGTGTTGATATCCGTTTTTAGGTCCTAGTATATTTAATTGACTGAAAGTTTCGTACTCGAAATTAGCTGACATTATATGACCCAAATAATAATAGGGTAAATCATACTGGTTTTTTTCTGCTGCCTGAATCCTCATTATATCCAATAGATAAGGAGAAGAATTATTTACGTCTTTAACGAGAACCATTGTTCTATGAAGTTCCGTTCCTGGGTAAGCATTTTCCTCCTTAGCACTTGCTATTTGAAACTGTAAATCTTCGGTATTGAAGATATATTTAGTCGAATGATTTTTGCTTGCGATTTCGTATTTGTGATCAAAATGGGATTTTTCATTTTGAATGATGGTATTGTGTGCAATGCTTTCCTTAGCCCAGGTTTTGTTTTCTTTTAAATAATTACCACCTCCTTTTTGTTCGATGTTTACAAAACGTACTAAACCATAGTCTTGAATTATTTCATTTCCTTCATTGTACATAGAGAATGACAACTTATCGTAATGACCGTGACTCAAGCCTTGTGCACTGTATTTAAAAACAACCTCAATATCGCCACTTCTCAAGACACCTACAGCTCCTTGATCTCCCTCTGGACCATCTGTTAATTCATATGATTTTTTAATAAAAGGTATCGCCTTGCCATCTCTAAGTCCTTTGGCAACTGCAAGTCCACTATCGTTAAGAAGAACTTTACCCTGTTCTTGAGCGATGCTTAGAAGTTGTTGGTTATGACCTCCGTATTTGTAGGCAATATCAACGGCAGTAACTAGTTCTCGGGATTGAATTGACATTCCTTTTTGCCCATCATTTAAGGGGAAAAATTCTCCATCCTGATCAGTAAGCATCAAAATTGCGTTGACAGCCTTTAAAAGCACTCCGTTTTTGTGATCAAATATTTTTAATTCTGGTTTTACGTTATGTAGCGCTTGTGCAAATATTAAAAATGGATACATAGCGTATCGCTGGTAATAAGGACCTTCTGTATAGTATCCGTCTGGAGAGAAAGGTTCGTCAATATTTGCTAAAAACCCTACTTTCTGCCCCTCTGTTTTTATAAAACCACCATCGTTATCTTTCATGTTTGCATCTATAGAGTCAGTAGGAATCCCGTATAGAGCTTTGTTTAACAAATCATCGTTACCCATCACCAAAGCAATCATTCCTACAGCTGAATTTCCCCATGTACTATGGTTGTGTACACGATTAAAGAATTGTGGATTTTCTATAGAGATAAAGTTTGCAAAAGGAATGAATAAATCATTTTCCAAGATATTTCTGTCTTCTGGTGTAAGCCATTCGTAAATACAATCATAGGCTTGACTTGAATAAACTAACCAGTTTGAGTCATTTAAACATTGCCAAAATAATTTCCCTCTAGCATAGGATCTAGTTTGCGGATGCACTGGTAGTGTTGGATATAACTTAGCATAGGCTAAAAGTACTTCCTTTACATATTGTGCATATTTTTCATCTTGTGTGATTTGGAATAAGACCCCTGCTTGTTGTAAAATTAAAAAAATATTTTTGTGTTGTTCATGAGAAAAACCACCTGAGAGATCTTTAGGTGTCGAAAGTGAAATTTCTTTTGCAATTTCAACATCAATAATCTTAATTGTTCGTGCTAATGTTTTGTCAAAAAGGGGTACCGTTCCAAGCTGTGATCTAATTTCTTTCACACCTTGTACTGTTAGAATCAAAGATGGATGTTCAGGTTGTTTCTCGTATTTTACTTCTTTTTCGCTGCAAGAGACTGTAAGAAATAATACAAATATAAGTAGGAAAAGGGGAGTCGTTTTTTTCATATTAAAGACATTGGTTTTTAGCTGGTTGACCAAATTGGTTGACCAAATATACTATTATTTTATTTTGAAAAAAAACAATCTTACAAAAAATTAATAATAACTAATTAACCTTTATTTGTCTATTTATTTTGATTTTATTATTCGTGTATAAATAGCTATTATTAAGTGTTTTAACTAACATGACGAGCTGTATAAAAACAACACAAACTAGGTCATTAATTCATTTTGTTTATTGATAATATTCACTTTTATGTAATTAGCAGGACTCGATTAAAGAGGTTTTCTTAGTCTATAAGTTATTAATTGAAATAGATGTTTGTAAACGTTTAGTATTTTGTAAGTTTGCAACCCCCTTTGATTTAAGCTATCTAAATAACGAGCGTTTTTTTATTATTAGACATCGTAAAGGTTTTAAGGTTGAAACCCTGTAATATATATGTTTTTGTTGTTTTTTTTAAATAATGGATACAGTAAAGAATTAAATAAAAAGCCTAAAGACAGATATAACAATAGTATTTTTGAAAACTTATAAATAAAAAGAACATAAAAATGGCAAAAACATTATTTGACAAAGTATGGGATTCACATGTTATTCGTCACGTTGAAGACGGACCAGATGTATTCTTTATTGATCGTCATTTTATCCATGAGGTAACTAGTCCAGTAGCATTTTTAGGATTAGAAAGCAGAGGAAACAGTGTTATTTATCCAGAGCGAACATTTGCAACTGCAGATCATAACACTCCTACGATCAATCAACATTTACCAGTTGAAGACGTGTTATCTGCTAATCAGTTACAAGCTTTAGAAGATAATGCTAAAAAACATGGTATTTCTCATTGGGGATTAGGTGATATAAATAATGGAATTGTACATGTTGTAGGTCCTGAAAATGGAATTACATTACCTGGTGCAACCATTGTATGTGGCGATTCACATACTTCTACACATGGTGCCTTTGGTGCTGTTGCATTTGGAATTGGTACTTCTGAAGTAGAAATGGTATTATCTACTCAATGTATTATGCAGCCAAAACCAAAGAAAATGCGTATCAACGTAAATGGTAAATTGGGTCTTGGAGTAACACCTAAGGATGTTGCTTTATATATTATAGCTAAACAAACAACTTCTGGAGCTACAGGATATTTTGTAGAATATGCAGGAGATGTTTTTGAAAACATGACTATGGAAGGTCGTATGACCGTTTGTAACCTGTCTATTGAGATGGGCGCACGTGGTGGCATGATTGCTCCGGATCAAAAAACCTTTGACTATATCAAAGGACTTGCTCAAACTCCTAAAGGAGCTGATTGGGATAAAGCAATGAAATATTGGGAAACTTTATTTACGGAAGAAGATGCTAAATTCGATGTTGAATTCAATTATGACTCTTCTGATATTGAGCCAATGATTACTTTTGGTACAAATCCAGGAATGGGTATCGGAGTAACTCAAGACATTCCAAATGCTGAGAATGTTGAAGGTGGTATTGAAACTTATAAAAAATCTTTAGGTTATATGAAATTCCATGAAGGAGATTCTATGATTGGTAAAAAGATTGATTTCGTGTTTTTAGGATCATGTACAAACGGACGTATTGAAGATTTTAGAGCTTTCTGTTCTATCGTTGAAGGACGTCAAAAAGCAGACAATATTACTGCTTGGTTAGTACCTGGATCTCATAAAGTAGTAGATCAAATTAAAAAAGAAGGATTGGATAAAATTATTACGGATGCTGGTTTTGTACTTAGAGAGCCTGGTTGTTCAGCTTGTTTAGCAATGAATGATGATAAAATTCCTGAAGGAAAATTATCGGTTTCAACTTCTAATAGAAACTTTGAAGGTCGTCAAGGACCAGGATCTAGAACTTTATTGGCTTCTCCTTTAGTTGCTGCAGCTTCTGCAGTGGAAGGTGTGGTTACTGACCCTAGAACAATCTTAAAAGAAAACGCTTAATTTAGGAGCTTAGCTATTGGCTGTTTGCTCTTAGCTGAAAAGTAAATTAAATAATACAAATACGCCAATAGCCAAAAGCTAAAGGCCAAAAGCAAATTATACAATGGCTTACGATAAATTTGAAGTATTAACAAGTACAGCGTATCCTCTTCCAATCGAGAATGTAGATACAGATCAAATCATTCCTGCTCGTTTTTTAAAAGCAACTGAGCGTAAGAATTTTGATGTTAATTTTTTCCGTGACTGGAGATATGAAACTGATGGAACACCAAAAGAAGATTTCCCTCTAAATCAAGAGAAATATGCAGGGTCTCAAATTTTAATTGGAGGTAGAAACTTCGGTTCTGGTTCTTCTAGAGAGCACGCAGCATGGTCTGTATACGATTTTGGATTAAGATGTGTAATCTCTTCCGCATTTGCTGATATCTTTAAAAACAACTGTTTGAATGTTGGTGTTTTACCCGTTCAAGTTTCTGCTGAATTTGCCGATATTTTATTTGCTGCAATAGAAGCAGATCCAAAAACAGAAATCACAATAGATTTAGCGAATCAATCAGTTACATTAGTAGCGACTGGTGAATCTGAACTTTTTGAAATTAATGGTTATAAAAAAGTAAATATGTTGAATGGATTTGATGATATAGATTATTTGAAGAATATCGAAGATGAAATTACAACATTTGCTAAAACTCGTCCTTTCTAAGAAGAAAGTACTGAATTTAATAGTTATTGATTTGTGCATTTTTTCAAAAAAAGATTGTGCAATCATTTATTTCTAAACATAAAAAAAGCCTTTTAATCAAAAGATTAAAAGGCTTTAGTACTCGAGATGGGACTTGAACCCATACGGACCTTACAGTCCACTGGATTTTAAGTCCAGCGTGTCTACCAATTCCACCACTCGAGCGAGTGATTTTATTCGGATGCAAATATACTCTTTTACTTTAAAGTCACACTGTTATTTTGCGATTTTATTTACGCCCGAAAACAGACCTAAATCGGGTTAGTTTTCGTACCTTAAATGGCAATAATACCAAATAAACATATTTAGTTTTGTGCAATACATTTTCGACAAACTATTATTACAGACAATGGACATTCTATCATTTAATGACGTATTAAATGGATGTTCAAAAAAACAAAGCCATAATATTTCTTTGTTTTTTAACTAATTATTCCTTT
The DNA here is from genome assembly GCF_037132785.1 of Flavicella sp. Lineage (GTDB taxonomy): Bacteria > Bacteroidota > Bacteroidia > Flavobacteriales > Flavobacteriaceae > Flavicella. Next base: position 34,211 of record NZ_JBAHZZ010000072.1, read on the forward strand.
GCGAATTGTTTAGAGTGCTATTTGGTGATGTTTTTTTAAATCTAATTTGTTTAATTTTGTTGCATAAAAAATAATATTATGAAAAAATTATTTCGAGGGTTTACTGTTGTATTAGTTGTTTTAATGTCTTCAAGTATTGTTAAGGCAGGTAATAATTATTCAATCCCAAGTTTGAGTTTTAAAGAAGGTAATCAGAATACAATTATTCTTAAAGTATCTGCATTGAATAATGCAATCCAAGTAGTGTTACAAAATAACGAAGGAAGTTTGTTATTTACCGAAACATTGGAGAAGGGATATTCTTATAGAAAAAAATATGATATTTCTGATTTTAATGATGGTGTTTACTTCATGAAAGTAGTGGAAGCGACTGATGTAAAGTTTTTCAAGATTGTAAAAGGAGAGGAAAATAAAATATCAGAAGTCGACAAACTTCCGTTTGAATAGAAAAGAGAAATCATACGATTTTTTTCTTTAAAAAACAGGATTCAATGAAAAGGTGTTCCAAACTTCAACCCGTTCCCATTAGACTATTTAGAATGGATTACATTGGACTCTTAATATTGCTTTCTCTGAAGATACTTCTATAAAGAGAAATAAAAACTCAGAACAAAACTGTATTATGTACTGCTAAAAACAGCGCTAAACTTATTGAAAAACGAAAAAACCAAGAAAGAGGTACAGGAAAAAGATTGAAAATCGAATGGGAAAATAAACGCTTTTTAAAGATCCAAGACCGTTGCATAATGCTCTTTTCAGTTTTAGATTTCAATTTTTACTTTTTAAATCTAAAATTTATATTTTTTTTTCTTATTTTCATTGTTTATGTTAGTTATGGATCTATTTTTTGGTTCATTTTCCTTTAGTTTTTA
>NZ_JBAHZZ010000002.1:0-6432 GCF_037132785.1 Flavicella sp.
GAACTGGAAATAACTCGACGTAGGAGAGTTATTCTATTTCAATAATGCCACGAAATAAAATCAATATTATAATCACTATATTTGAGTATTGAATCACTAAAAATTATTAACGCTTTGTTGCGTTACAACCTTGAATCCAAGGCTTTCTCCAAAGAAGCTTCAAGAAAAAGAAAGAACAACGCAGCACAAAAGTATTAAATTTTACTTAAGACAACACTAAATCTATTGAAAAATCTGAAAATAAGGTGTTGCGGAAGAGGCTTAAAGCTAGATGGAATCAAGATTATCTATTAAAAGTGCTAAACATAAAAGTGTAAGTTTACCCTGCAATTACTGATCACAATTTGTGATATCTACGTTATACAATTTCAAATATTTTCCCTGGTAATGCCTTCAATAAACCTTTCATCTCCAATTGAAATAAGGTAGACGCAGTTTTATGAACCAAAATCCCACAATCAAGAGCAATAATATCCAATAGTTCACTCTGTCTTTGTTTTAAAAAATCTATAATTATTTGCTCATCATCTGTCAACTCCACAAATAATTGTGGCTGAATCACTTTTGCTTGTTTTTGCCTTGTCCATCCAAGCATTTCTTTTAAATCATCAGCAGAAGTAATCAAGGCCGCCTTATTCGTTTTTATTAGATTATTACACCCTTTACTATATATATCAGAACTTCTACCAGGCAAAGCAAATACATCTCTAGAATAAGAATTAGCAATGGTTGCAGTTGCCAAAGAACCTCCTCTTGCTGCTGACTCAATAACTACTGTAGCCTGTGAAATACCAGCAACTATCCTGTTTCTTTTTAAAAAATTTTCCTTTAGAGGAGTCTCTTTAGACCAAAACTCAGTTAAAAAACCCCCGTTTTCATAAACCTTTGCCATATACTTTTTATGAATTTTCGGGTAAACCTGATCAAATCCATGTGCAAACACAGCTATAGTTTGCAATCCATTGTCCAAAGCCGCCTTATGAGCACAAATATCTACACCATAGGCAAAACCACTTATAATAGTAGGGTTACAATCCTTTAAACCAGAGATTAATTCTTTACAAAAATCACGACCGTAGTTGGTCATATTTCTTGTCCCAACCACACTGATAATATTTGAATTATCAAAATCGAACTCTCCATCTTGAAAGAGTAAAAAAGGACCATCAATACAGTTTTTTAAATTATTAGGGTATTTTTTATCCTGAAAATACAAGGGTTTGATATTATTACTTCTAATAAATGATAATTCTTTTTCTGCTTGTTTCAAACATTCAGGGTCAAACAAATTCTTAATCAAAACTGCTCCGATTCCATTGATTTTACTCAAGGTGTTTTTACGTTCCTTAAGCACACTTTTTGGACTTCCACAAGTCTCAATTAACTTTTTTGCATTGATATCTCCAATGCCTTTGGCTCTTTGGAGCGCCAAGGCATATAGCAATTCTTCCTCTTTCATGACATAACGATTTGATATACAAGTTACAAAAAAATGTTCATAATTTTTTCATAACATGGCTAGACTCGTCTAAGAATTTATTTATATTTGTTCTATGCAGTTATCAAAGTACATCAGCGATTTATTATACCGTTACGAATGTGTAATCGTACCAGGTTTTGGAGGTTTTGTTTCAAGTACAATTTCATCAACAGTCAATCATTTTACACACACTTTTAATCCACCATCAAAAATATTGAGCTTTAATAGCCAATTAAAAAGCAACGATGGGTTATTAGCTAACTATATAGCTGCCTCTGAAAATATTTCTTTTGAACAAGCTGTTTCCAAAATTGAACTAAAAGTAGCTCAATGGCAAAGTTCTCTTAAAAATGAAAACATTCAATTAAACGCAATTGGAATACTCTCATTAAACAAAGAGAATAAAATTCTCTTTGAACCTATTGAGACTATCAATTATTTAGCCAGTTCTTTTGGCTTAGAAAACTTCCAATCTCCCTCTATAAAGAGATCAAAATACAACCAAAAAATTACTCAACTAGAAACTACAGAATACAGAAAATCGCCAAGTTATTTAAAATACGCAGCAACAATTGCCGCATTTTTAACCATTGGAGCTTTAAGTTGGAATTCAATTCATCAAAAACAAACATTAATCTTAGCTGAAAAAAATCAAGAAATCGTTTCTAAAAAAATACAAGAAGCTACTTTTATTATTAGCAATCCTTTACCTGAAATCAACTTAGATATTGTTAAAAAAGAACTTCCCAAAAAATTCCATTTAATTGCAGGTGCCTTTGGAGAAAAAGGCAATGCTCTTAAAAAAGTAAACCAATTAAAAAGAAAAGGTTTTAATGCTCAAATAATCGGCATTAACAAATGGGGATTGACACAAGTAAGTTTTGATAGCTATACAACCCGTAAAGAAGCTGTTGAATACTTACAGATTATCAAAAAAAGCATTGCAAAAGATGCTTGGTTATATATTAAATAAGATTATTGGAAGTTTTGTTTTCATCATGTAACTATTGAAAAACCTATTTTTTTATGACTTATGAAAAATTAGTACATGACAAAAACACAATTCATTAACCACCAATAAACAAAGCAACTAAAACAAATCTAATACGCTTTTTTTTATGTAGTTGACTCAGGATATTGATTCATTTTTCTAATAGGAAAATCAATGCTAGTAGTTAAATTAATGAACTTATTTCAGTTTTCAACGCATCTTTCTAAGGAATTTTAATTTGGTAAGAGTAAAACTTATAGCCCTATTTATCAGGGCAGAATCATACTTTTAAATTTAATGTTTCTAACAAATAAAAGACTACAGAAACCAACTTCACAATATAATAGATATCCTCCTTATTGGAATAATTCCTGTGATTTGTGGAGCAGAAACAGGGAAACAGAAAGTACTCGTGAATTTAAATACAGTGAAAAATCTACAGAAAAAACCAGTCCCAAGAACACAAAAAAAGTAAAAACAACTTGATAGATAAAATGGATATACTGGTGTAGATCCCTACTATAGTCACTGAACATCTTAAAAACAAAGACATACAATATACTGTATAATGACGTTACAAAATAGCCGAGTTAATAATAAAGGAGCTTCAAAATAAAAAAACAGAACAAAAATATTTATATTTGACTAAAGCTAAAAAAGAGAACACAACACTTATTCTCATAGACTCAACATTAGAAATAATTGAAGAAATATGAAAAATACAATCCTATTTATAGGGTTAATTATTCTTGGCTCATGTAATGAACAAGGTTCAAATACAAAACCTAACATTACTTCAACAATTAAAACAGACTTTACCCAATACGTAAATCCGTTTATTGGAACTAGTAAGATGGGGCATGTTTTCCCAGGAGCGACAGCTCCATTTGGAATGGTTCAATTAAGTCCACAAACTAATTTTGAAGCAATGTTTAAAGAAGATGGAAGCTACAATAGTAAAACATATGAATATTGTGCTGGCTATCAATATCGAGATTCAACGATAATAGGCTTTTCTCATACAAATTTAAGCGAGACTGGCCATGCTGACTTAGGCGATTTTCTGGTTATGCCAACTACTGGAGCTCTAATTCTAGATCCTTTAATAACTAAAGATGGAGAAAAGGGTTTTTATTCCTCATTCTCACATGATAAAGAAGAAGCATCTCCTGGTTATTACAAAGTAGATTTAGACAGCTACAAGATAAAAGCTGAATTAACGGCGAGTGAGCGTGTTGGCTTCCACCAATATACATTTCCCAAATCTGATTCCGCTCATATCATCTTAGATATGGTGTATAATATTTATCATCACGACAATAAAAACATATGGACTTCCATTCGTGTAGAAAATGATTCGCTAGTAACAGGTTACAGACAAACAAAAGGCTGGGCTAGAGACAGAAAAGTATTTTTTGCCATGCAATTTTCAAAACCTTTTAAAAATTATGGTCATAAGAAATATGAGCATGTTAAATACGATGGATTTTATAGAAAGTTCAATCAAAAAGAAAATTTCCCTGAAATGGCAGGAAAAGATATTCGTGCATACTTCAATTTTGACACTAAAGAAAATGAAAAAATCAATATTAAATTTTCTTTATCTTCTGTGAGTACTGCTGGAGCATTAAAAAATTTAAATGTCGAAATTCCGCATTGGAACTTTAATAAAACACATGAAGAAACGAAAGCTAAATGGAATAAAGAACTTTCTAAGATTGAAGTAACCACATTAAACACGGGTGATAAGGAAATTTTTTATACCGCCATGTATCACACGAACTTATCCCCTATTTTGTATGAAGATGTGGATGGTCAATACAGAGGGTTAGATCAAAACATTCATCAATCAGAAAATTTTACAAATTATACTGTTTTTTCACTTTGGAATACTTACCGAGCTTTACATCCATTATTTAACATTACACAACCAGAACGTAATAATGACATGATAAAATCTATGTTAGCACATCATGATCAAAGTGTACATAATATGCTCCCTATTTGGAGTCATTATGCTAACGAGAATTGGTGTATGATTGGATATCATGCAACCTCTGTTATCGCTGATGCTATGGTTAAAATGTTGGATATTTTGATCAGAAAAGAGCTTTAAAAGCTTCTGTAAACACTGCAAATGTACGCTACTTTGATGGATTAGGAGATTATATAGATTACAAATATGTTCCTGACGATAAAAGCAACTATTCTGTTTCTAAAACATTGGAATATGCATACAATGATTGGTGCATTGCGCAAATTTCTGAGCAAGTAAACAATGACTCAACAAGAGAAGAGTTTATGAAACGTTCGGAATACTACAATAATGTTTACGATCCTAAAATAGGATTTATGCGACCTAAATTAGCGAACGGAACTTTTAGAGAACGTTTTGATCCAATGGATACACATGGACAAGGATTTATCGAAGGGAATGCATGGAACTACGGATTATATGTGCCTCAAAACATTGACAAGATGATTTCTATGATGGGGGGTAAAGAACAATTCTCTAAACATCTAGACTCTCTATTTACAATTGATATTGAAGAGAAATATATAGCCAAACATGAAGATATTACACGTGATGGAATCATTGGGAATTATGTTCATGGAAATGAACCTGGACATCATATTCCATACTTATACAATTGGACTGGTCACCCAGAGAAAACACAAGAACGTGTACGTATGATTATGAAAACTATGTATGCGCCTACAGTTGATGGGCTTTGTGGGAATGATGACTCAGGTCAAATGAGCGCGTGGTATGTTTTTAGTTCTTTAGGATTTTACCCAGTAACACCTGGCTCTCCCTATTATGCGCTAGGTAGTCCTTTAGTAAAAGATGCCAAATTACATTTAAACAATGGAAATGAATTGATAATCATAGCTAAAAATCAAAGTAAGGAAAATGTATATGTGAAAAACGTTACGGTTAATGGTAAAAAACTGAACGGATTATTATTGTCACATCAAGAGATGATGAAAGGTGGGACAATTATTTTTGAAATGAGTAATTCATTCATTGATAAAAAAACAGACTAACTATGCCTAATCCTCCTTTTTAAGGTGGTTAAACTTATAAGTTAATGCATTATTTATATAGATTAAATTTAGAATTAGGAGTTTTATTTTCCAATTCAATCTGTCTTCTTTAATTTTTATACTTTGGTTTTGTCATAATTCAAATATAAAATATTTATAGGGTAAAAAAATCATCACAATAAAGGTAGACACTCCATGTACTTAGGTTTTCACTCATTAATTAAAATGCCATTTTTCAATTCTATTTCAGATGGTTTTTCAAACCAATTTTCCATAAACTCAAAATTCTCTTGAGTAACCTCAAATTCAAAAGTTTTTCCTTTTTCATTATTACGTTCAAATATTCTTTTCAATCTAGTTTCTTTTGAAATATTCAAAAAATGAATCTTTATCTCAAAATTATTAATTTTAGCAAATTTCCTAAATTTTTCTCGATGTTCAAATTTAGATAAACCCAAATCAAGAATAGAATCTCTTTCTGTTCTTTCAAGCTGTAATATTAAACTTGAAATGATAGTTTCTACTCGTTCAATTCGTTCAAGAAACCATTCAAGTCCGTCTTTGTCTATTTTATCTGGAAGAAATAATATATTATTCCATTTGTCAATTGAGAAAATAATCCCTTTAGTTTTCTCTTTTAATTTGTTTGAATAAGTTGTCTTTCCAGAACCTGTATTTCCTACAATCAAATGAATCATTTCCCAATGTTTGGCAACTCCCAAGTAACGATTTGTTTTACACCGAAACGAGAAGTAATTTTCGTTTAAAAATAAAAATAACTGAGCTATACGCCTAGTGTCTGTTTTATATTTTTTTGATATTTAGGTTTTTGTAGTACCATTCTAAGAATTGTTTTATGAAAAATGGATTCTTTGTATTGTGACCTATTAATTCTAAAACAAAATTCATCAAA
>NZ_JBAHZZ010000098.1:0-34705 GCF_037132785.1 Flavicella sp.
TACCATCATACTCACCTGAACGAAACCCAGATGAATATCTTAACTCCGATTTAAAATATGGACTCTCTGATAAACCAGCTCCTAAGACACAAAAAAAGATGAAGGAAAATTTAGAAAATCACATGAAAACACTTCAAAATGACAGCAAAAGGGTAGTCAAATATTTTAAACATCACAACATAAAATATGCTGCGTAAAACTAACGATATATAGATGCGAGGTTAATAGTACTCTGCATATTCATTTTCAATTGGATCCATCCCCAATGCTTCCGCATATTCCTTATTAGTAAAAGCCCCCCAAGCTTTATGACTTGGTAAGTGCTTTCTTGTGCTCCCTTGTTCTCTAAAAAAATATGGTTTATCTGTAAGGTATTTAGTTATTTGACGTGGATACCCACTATGACCACTGTATTATACTGATATAAAACAACAAAGCTCAAAATTATTCAATTTTACTTAAGATAGCACTAAATCTATTGAAAAATGAAAAAACCGAAAAACAAGGTGTTGCTGGCAAGTGACTTAAAGCTGGGGGTGGAGTCAAGATTATCTTTTAAAAGCACTAAATATATAAGTGTGAATTTGCCCTGATATAGCCCCAATAAAATTCATCTGTTTACAATATTTTATACTACATTAGTGGTTTAACATTCATTCCTAACCATTGAGATATAATTGTATTATAAGGTTCCTGTTACTCCTGCTATTTCCTGTGCTGTTAGTTGCACAGGAATTACCACCTATAGAAAATATTTCTCCAGAAATATACGATGCTGGGAATCAAAACTGGATGATATCTCAAGATTCAAACAAAAATATTTATGTAGCTAATAACTCTGGATTATTAGAGTTTAATGGAGCTATTTGGAAGTTGCATCATTCACCCAATGGAACAATAATAAGATCTGTAAAAGTAATTGAAGATTTAGTCTATACAGGTTGCTATATGGAGTTTGGTTACTGGAAAAGAGACCCGTTTGGAAATTTGAAGTATATTTCTTTAATCGACAAACTTACCGTACCCTTAATAAAAGACGAGCATTTTTGGAATATATTAGAATTAGATAATTGGATTTTATTTCAATCTTTAGATCGCATTTATTTGTACAATCTAAAGGACGAAACCTTTAATGTTATTTCAGCTAAATCAAATAGAGCTGTAATATTTCAAGTGGAAAACAGCATCTATTTTCAGAAAATAAATGATGGGATATTTAAAATTGAAAATGGAAAATCGATATTAGTTACGGATGATGCAATTCTAAAGAACAATGTGTTAATCGGCGCTTTTTCAATTGGTAAGAAAACACTTTTTATCACAGAAAAAGGAGAGTTCTTTTTTTATGACAAAAATGAGTTACGTAAGTGGGATATTACTGCAAGCAATGAATTAGAAGCAAAATATATTTATTGTAGCATAAAACTGAAAGACGGTAGTTTTATGTTAGGAACAACTTCGAACGGAATTATTCATTTAGACAGTAATGGAAATCTCCTAAGAAAAATAAATAAAGAAAAAGGTTTACAAAATAATACCGTACTATCAATTTTTGAAGACAGCGAAAACAACATATGGTTAGGGCTAGATAATGGCATAAGTCTCATAAATTTAAATTCACCTTTTAGTGTATATAATGATTCGAAAGGATTGTTAGGCGATGTATATGTTGTTAAAATATATAAGGGATATTTTTATCTAGGTACAAATCAAGGCTTGTTTTATAAACCTTTAAATTCAATAGACGATTTTAAACTAATAAAGAATACGAATGGGCAGGTATGGTGTTTAAAAGAACTTAAAAACACCTTGTTTTGTGGGCACAATAATGGAACGTATATTATTGATGAAAATAAAGCTGTGCATGTTTCTGATTTTGCTGGGACTTGGGATGTCAAAGAAATAGACTCTAATGAAAATTTACTGTTGCAGGGGAATTATGGTGGGTTGAGCATTTTAGAATATTCAAATAATAAATGGGAATTTAGAAACAACCTTGATGGCTTTGATATTTCTAGCAAGTCCTTTGAATTTATTACTGATAATCAAATAATTGTAAATCACGAATACAATGGAACCTTTATTTTAAATATTGATGACGAATTTCAGAGCATAGTCGTGCAAAAAAACATTATGGCTTATGGACTCGGTTCTAGTTTGGTTAAATATAATGATGCCATTATTTATACATCTAATGAAAATAAAGGAGCGGTGTATAATTACAACCCCGAAAACAAGAACTTTATTAGGAATGAATTATTGACAAGGACTTTTTATAATAAAGGAAATGAAATTATTGGAACACTAGTTTCAGACCCGGTTTCTGAAAGTATTTGGGGGTTTTCTGACAGAAATATAATTTGTTTATCAAAAGGGAAGTTTAACAAACAACCTAGAAAGATAGAAATTCCTATCTCAAATTCATTTAGAAGAAACCTTGTGGTAACTGGTTTTGAAAATTTAACCTATTTTGAAGATGACATTTTTTTAGTAGGTGTTTCGAATGGGTATGTCAAATTAGATTTAAATAAATTTAAAACAGAAGAGTATACAATACGAATTAATGCCATCAATAAAGCACTTAGAAATGCTCCTATAGAAAGTGTGTCCTTAAATGATACTCCAGAGTTTAAATCAGATGAAAATAGTTTAAATTTTTCTTTTAGTGTTCCTGAATTTGATAAATATACAGAGGTTGAATATCAATATCAACTAACGAAAATATCTGATGAATGGAGTTCGTGGTTCAGTAAATCAAATGTTTCATTCGAAAATCTTCCATCAGGAGATTATGTTTTTAGCATTAAAGCAAGAATCGGAAATACTGAAACCAATAATATAGAAAAATATTCTTTCAGCATTAGTAAGCCTTGGTATTTTTCTAATCTAATGATGTTGTTTTATACCTTGTTTTTTCTGATTATTTGTTTTTTAATACATAGAATTTATAAGAGATATTACACTGTCAAACACCAGAGAGAATTAATGAGGTCTGAAAGAAAATTAAAAATAGAAAATCTAAATAAAGAAAAAGAACTGATGAAAATCAGAAATGAACATTTAAGAAGAGATATTGATAGTAAAAATAGAGAACTTGGAATCTCAACCATGAACTTAATAAAAAAGAACGAATTTCTAAACACTATCAAAAAAGAACTAATAACCACAAAGAGTGTTTCTAATTTGAAGGAAATTATTAAAATAATAGACAAAAACTTAAATAGTACAGATGATTGGAAATTATTTAAAAAGTCGTTTACAAATGTCGAAAAAGACTTCTTCAATAATATTAAAATTATCCATCCTACACTTACTCCAAATGATTTGAAACTGTGTGCCTTTTTAAAATTGAATTTATCCTCAAAAGAAATAGCACAACTTTTAAATATCTCTCCAAAAAGTGTTGAAGTAAAACGATATCGTTTGCGTAAAAAACTAGAATTACCTCAAATTGCTAATTTAACGGACTATATATTCAATATATAATAAAAATAAAGCAATACGACACCACTACATTAACATTTTAATAAAAGTGATATTTCAGTAACTTAAAAATATTCACACCTACCTACCCCTTATGATTAAAGGGATTTTGTCTATTGTTGTCCTATTGTAAAACACACGTATGCTTTTTGTAATGCCTTAATATTTTGTTAACGATTTATTCAAGCATAAATTTACACTTTAACCAATTTAATTTTATATCAATATGATTTCAAGAATTTTATTTTTTGGATTTTTTCTAACAACAATAATATCTTTTGGGCAAAATATAAGTGTCAGTGGTATTGTAACGGAGCAGGGAACAAATACACCCCTACCCGGAACTAGTGTTGTTATTAAAAACACAATTACAGGTGTAATAACTGATTTTGACGGGAATTTTCATTTAACAAATGTTCCTTTAAATTCAGTTTTAGAAGTTTCATTTATCGGTTTTCAAACGCAATTGATAACCGTAACAAATGATCAATTAATGAATATAATCCTTATTGAGGATTCTTCAGTTTTAGAAGAAGTTGTAATTATTGGGTATGGTACACAAAAAGTAACTAAAGTTTCTGGGGCAATTTCTGTAGTAAAATCAGAATCTATCGAGAGACTAAAACCTGTAAGAGTTGAGGAAGCCCTGCAAGGGAGTGCTTCTGGAGTTACGGTTATCCAAAATGGTTCGCCAGGTAGTACGCCAACAGTATTAATTCGAGGTATTCCTTCTTTTTCGGGTACAGCACCTGTAGTTATAATAGATGGTGTACCACAAACTTTGGATGATTTAAATGCGATTAATCCATCCGACATTCAATCAATGAGTGTTTTAAAAGATGCTGCTACTACCGCTATTTATGGTGTTAAAGGAGGAAATGGAGTTATTGTAGTAACAACCAAAGGAGGTAGGAAAAACCAAAAAACCGAATTTAACTTTAGTACTTATACGGGAGTTCAGTCTATTTTGAATAAAATCGGTGTCTTAAATGCCAGTGAATATGGGTCAATGCTTAATGAAGGGAGTGTTGCTTCTGGTGGTGATTTAATTTTTTCAAACATTTCGGCTATAGGTGAAGGGACAGATTGGCAAGACGAAATATTTGAAGACGCATTGATAACTTCACACTCCTTATCTGCAAGAGGAGGATCAGAAAACATAGGTTATTTTTTATCATCAGGCTATTTAAGTCAAGGAGGTATTGTAGGGGGGTATGACAAATCAAATTTTGATAGAGTTAATTTCACTGCAAATTTAGATATTCAAATTATAGATAAATTAAAGTTTATCATTAACACAAGTTATGTTAATATTAAAAGCAAATCGATTGCGACAAACTCGTTTAATTCTGTTATTGGTAATGCGGTAAATTTTGACCCAACAGTATCTGTTTATAATACAGATCCAAATGATTTTGCTTCATATGGATATAGTAATTTAATATTGTCTGAAAATATTAATCCAGTACAGCAATTAGATAACACCTATGATGAAAGCAACGGCGATAAATTATATGGAAAGCTTGAATTACAATATGATATTTTAGACAACTTAAAGATAACTTCTCGTTTTGGTTATACCAAATGGGATCAAGTTAATAAAAGTTTTTCCCCATTAGCATATTATGGTCCTAACAATGTGTCAAGTAGTTACAATTCAGACGGTAGTGTGAAAATGCAAGATATAACTGATGAAGATGGTAATATAGTAGCATCCATACCTTCATATAATAATAGTGTAACTGAATGGACAGTTTCAAATTTCCAATACACTTTTGAAACATATGCTAATTATGCATTTAATATTGATGAAAAACATAATTTTGATATCGTATTAGGTATCTCCAACAGTAAGTCAACAGGACATGGGACCTCTGCTACAAGACAAGATGTTAGAGATAATTCTTGGTCATGGGCAGATATTAGTGCCGCTACAGGTATCAATACTATATATAATTTAAATGCTTATACTGGTTCAACTTATCAAGAATTAGAACGTAGAAATATTTCTTATTTTAGTAGAGTAAATTATGATTATGAGGGGAAATATTTAGGTTCATTTTCAGCTCGTAGAGATGGGTCTATGGCTTTTGGTTCCGATAATAAATTTGCAAACTTTTATGCAGGTTCATTGGGTTGGGTAGCTTCATATGAGGATTTTTTCAAGTCAGAAACCATAAATTTCTTAAAGATTAGAGGTAGTTATGGTACAGTAGGTAATGAAGCTGTAGATCCACAGTACGTAAGCATAGTAACAGGAGGACCAAGTTGGGGTTCAACAGCAAATAGCAATGGGTATACTTTTGGTTCAACATTTCTTTCTGGTGCCACAGTAAACTCGTTCAGCAACTCTAGCTTACAATGGGAAGAGCAAACACAATATAATATTGGTTTTGATGCCACATTGTTTAATAATCTAACGATAACTGCCGATTATTTTAACAAATCTGTAGATGGACTATTGTTTACAGAGGCTACACCTCTTTATGCTGGAACATCAGAGCCAGTGCAATCAAATATTGGGAGTACAGAAAGTAAAGGCTTGGATTTAACCATTGGCTATCATACAAATAGAACCAATGATTTTAAATTTAGTACGAGTGTAACATTTACCTCATCTGACAACTTAGTGACCGAAACAAATAGTGATGGTACTGCGTTTGTAGAGGGAGGAAATTATTATAATGGTTTAGATCAAAATGTAACACGTTTTGAAAAAGGATTTTCTCCAGGGTATTTTTATGGTTATGTAACCGATGGATTATTTCAAAATCAAGCTGAAGTTGAAGAACATGCAACACAAAGCGGTGCGCAATCAGGTGATATTCGTTTTGTAGATGTAAATGGAGATGGTGTAATTACAGAATTAGATAAAACTAAAATAGGAGATCCTTTTCCTGATTTCACTATAGGATGGAATCTTGGTTTTGAATATAAAAATTTCGACTTAAGTATGTTTACATACGCATCTGTTGGAAACGACATGTATAGAGCATATGAGCGTAATGCCCAATATACAAATAAAGATAGAAGTGTTTTAAGCAGATGGACTGGTGAAGGCACTACTAATAATGCTAATTCACCGCGATACACTTTTGATGATGCCAATAGTAATATTAGAGCGTCTGATAGATATGTAGAAGATGGATCTTTTATAAAAATCAAAAGTTTATTAGTAGGCTACACTTTTCCAGAAATACCTAATAACATTTTTAATAAAATACGCTTATATGGTCAAGCCAAAAACTTATTTACTTTCACTGAATATTCGGGCTATGATCCTGAACTTGGAGGAGGTGTTTTAGAATCAGGAATTGATAGAGGAGCATATCCACAAGCAAGAACATTCTTAATTGGTTTAGACCTTAAATTTTAACATTCAAAAAACAATAGTATGAAATATATAAATAAAAGTCTTGGATTAATCATTATACTTTCAATCTTTGTTAGTTGCTCTGATTTTGTAGATTTTGATCCACATGATGAGTTTGAAGTTACCGAAGCAGATTATTTACAAAGCCAATCAGATTATGAAACAATGGCAGTTAGCTGCTATACACCTATGCAATGGCTCAACCAATTAGTGGTTATTGGAGATATTGCTTCAGACAATGCTGTAGCAGGAGGTGAAAACGCAGCTGATGTTGTTGCACTTCAAAACATAAACGATTTATCACGTTTAACTTCTAACAACACTACACTTCAAGATTTGTACTTGTCTGCTTATGAAGGTGTTAATAGAGTAAATTATCTTGTAAGTTATAAAGATGCGAACTTACTAGGAAATACGATAAGTTGGGACGGTAAAGAAGCCATGTATGGTGAATTATACTTCTTAAGAGCCTATTACTATTTTAATTTAGTAAGACTGTATGGAGATGTAGTTTTGTTTACAGATAGAAAGTTAAGTCTTACCGATTTTGGAACCTTACAAAGATCCCCTAAAGCAGATGTTTATGCACAAATAGAAGTAGATTTAAATGCTGCCATAAGTGCACTTCCAACATCTCAAGCTCAAGACGGTAGAATTACAAAATACACTGCTCAAGCCTTATTAGGAAAAGTATATGTATATCAAGAGAAGTTTAGTGAGGCAGCAAATGTACTTGATAACGTTGTAAATGGACCATTTACTTTAGTGTCTAATTTTGATGATATTTTTTTACTAGAAGGAGAAAACGGATCAGAATCAATCTTAGAAGTACAATATTCAAAAGATCAAGCTTATTACAATTGGGCAGGTCATACACGTGGACAAGGAAACTATGCAGTACAGCAATGTGGTGTTAGAAGTATTAATGGTACTGATGATATGCCTTATAATTCTGGTTGGTCTTGTAATTTACCTACTCAAGATTTAGCCGATGCATATCAAGAAGGAGATCAAAGAAAAGACGCTACTTGTTTCGATATTGAAGCTTATGTAGCAGCGAATCCTAGTTTGGATATAACATATCAAGCAGCCCCTCATGACAAGACTGGACTATACAATAAAAAGTATTTACCAAGAAAAGGTCAAACAGCTGGGCAGATTGAATTAAATTACGAAAACAATCATCGTATTATTCGATATTCAGAAGTATTGTTGTTAGCAGCAGAAGCTAATTTAAGATCATCATCCGTAGATGTTGCAAAAGCACAATTGTATTTAGACATGGTTCGTGATAGAGCATTTGGAGATGATAGCCATAGAGTTACGGCAACAGTAGATGCTGTTTGGAATGAAAGACGATTAGAGTTAGCAATGGAGGGTGATCGTTTTTTCGATTTGGTTAGAACAGGTCAAGCCTCTAGTAAAATAGACAATTTCGTAATCGGTAAACACGAACTATTTCCTATTCCTCAAGATGAAATTAACATTTCAGGTTTAACTCAAAACCCTGGATACTAAAAAGTTAAATTATGAAAACATTAAAATATTTTTTTAGTACACTTTTCATCCTAGTAACTGTATTGAGTTGTGTGGACGATCAAATGGGTGATACTGGTTTTATTGAAACAGTTGTAGCACCATCTGATATTTCGGCATTGTTTGATATATCACAAGACAATACTGGTACTGTAACAATTACTCCAAATGGAGTAGGCATAGCTTATTACGATTTTTATTTTGGGGATGATACTCCAGAGCCAGAAAAAGTACTTGCAGGTAATAGTGTCGTGCATATTTATACAGAAGGAACCTATACGGTAAGAATCGTAGCTATCGGAATCACAGGATTAGAGGCTGAAACCACACAAGAAATCAACGTATCATTTCAAGCACCAGAAAATCTAGAGGTGACCATAGAAAATGATGCGACAATTTCTAAAAAGGTTGATGTAACTGCGACTGCAGATAATGCAATGACCTTTGATGTCTATTTTGGAGAGAATCTAGATGACGAACCTGTTGAGGCTAATATTGGTGAGATAGCATCATTTACTTATCAAGAAGCAGGAACTTATAGTATAAGAGTTGTTGCCAAAGGAGGAGCTATTGAAACTACTGAATATACCGTAGAATTTGAAGTGACAGAAATTTCACAACCATTAGTATCGGCATCAGGACCTCCTGTAAGACAAACTGCAGATTATATTTCTATTTTTAGTGATGCTTATACAGACTTAGATGGCACAAATTTTAACCCAGATTGGGGGCAATCTGGTCAAGGAAGTGGCTATGCAGCATTCGATTTAGAAGGTGATAATATGTTGCAGTATATTAACTTAAGTTATCAAGGAATTGAATTGGCTGAATCAGTAGACATATCTATGATGGAATATATGCATATTGACGTATGGACAACGAATGTTTCTGAGATAGAAATTTCATTAATTGAAACTATTAATTCTGAGACTATTGAAGCTCCAGTGACAAAATCATTGGTTGCAAATGAATGGAATAGTTTTGAGATCCCATTGTCAGATTATATAGACCAAGGATTGACATTACAAGAATTATTTCAGCTAAAATTAGAGGGTACTCCTTGGGCAGAAGGATCCGTATTTGTAGACAATATTTATTTCTATAGAGCAGAAACATCAACAGGGTCTTCTGAATTGGAAGGAACGTGGAAAATGGCTTCAGAAGCTGGCTCAATGATGATATATTCAACTGCTAACCCTAGCGAGGTATGGTGGTCTATTGATGCTGCTGGAGTTGAAGGTAGAGCCTGTTATTATGATGACACATATGTTTTTGGTGCAGATGGTTCTTTTAGTAATATTCTAGGTAATGAAACTTGGCTTGAAGATTGGCAACATAGTAGTGGTTTATTTGGTTGTGGAACTCCGGTAGCACCACATGACGGCTCTAATGCGGCTACTTATACTTACAACGAAGATATTATTACTTTAACAGGATTGGGGGCTTATTTAGGGCTGCCAAAAGTAAATAACAATGGTTCTTTACCTGATGTTGATGTAACTTCTTCTATATCGTATATATGTACACTTTCTGATGACGACAATACAATGACGCTTTATATTGAAGATGGTACTGGTACATGGGCTTATAAATTAATACGTCAAGACATTTAACCTTTGAAAACTAAAAATGAATACAATGAAAATTTATAAATATTTATTTCAAACATTTTTTATTGCAGCAGCATTGTTATTATCTAGTTGTGATGAAGAAACGCACGAGTTTGGTGATATTATTTCACCTTCTAATATACAAGTAACCGCAGAAATTGTTGGTCAAGACACGAGTGATCTTAACTTCGAATTTGGAGATGGATCAGGATTTGTTAATTTTAACTTTAGTGCAGATAATGCATTGAGTTATAAAATTAATTACGGTGACGGTACTGCTGTCGAAGTAGCACCATCTGGCGAAATAACAAAAAGATATACTACAACTGGTACAAATACGTATACTGTTATTTTATCTGCTGTAGGTACTGGTGGTGTAACATCAACAACATCAATAATTGTAACCGTTTTTTGTTCATTTGAAGATTCGGATGCAGCTGACTTTTTATCTGGAAGTACTGTTGGAGAGACTAAAACATGGTATTGGGCAGCAAATGAAGCAGGACATGTTGGACTAGGACCCGTTGAAGATGATTATGGTAATGGAGAATTTTCATACCCTGCTTGGTGGGGTACAATCGGAGCTTGGGATGAAGAAAAGTATTGTATGTATAGTGCAGAGTTTGTTTTTACTAGAACAGAAGAAAGTGTAACATTTGAACAAACAGTAGGACCATCTTGGATACCAGGTACGTACGCTCCAACATTAGGTGTTGATGGTGATACTTGTTATGACGAAACAGATGTAACGGATATGTTTGGAGTTAAAAACGTTTATTTTGCACCATCATCTTCTAAGGCAGGAACAGAAGGAAGTTATAATGAAGTGGATTATAGAGGAACAGAAATTACAATTGCCGATGGCGGAACTTTAGGATGGTTTGTAGGAAGTAGTACGTATGATATTATTTCAATAACTGATGATAAATTAATAGTTAGAATTATTGAAGTTGGAGGTAGCAATGCATGGTATCAAACATTTACTTCAACAAAACCAACTGAAGGAGAAACTGTTTTTGAATCAGCATTTAATGATCTAGTTTGGTCAGACGAATTTGATATTGACGGTGCACCAAATACTGAGAACTGGATTTACGATATCGGTACAGGCACCAATGGTTGGGGAAATAATGAAGAGCAAACGTACACTAACAATGCAGAGAATGTTAGTGTAGCAGACGGTATTCTTACAATTACTGCGAAAGCAGATGGCAATGGAGGTTATACATCAACAAGATTGAAATCTCAAGGGCTTCAAGAATTCACCTACGGGCGTATAGAAGCTAGAGCAAAGCTACCTTCAGGTCAAGGTACATGGCCTGCTTTTTGGATATTAGGTTCTAATATCACAGATGTTAGTTGGCCTGCATGTGGAGAAATTGATATTATGGAGCAAACAGGAGCAGATAAAAATTCTACTATAGGAGCATTCCATTGGTTAGACGAAAGCTCTAGTAGTACTGCAAGTCATTCAGACAATAAAGAAATTGAAAATGCTTCTAGCGAATTTCATTTGTATACCTTAGAATGGTCTGAAGATGAAATTATAGTTTTGGTTGATAACGAGCATGTGGTAACATTAACTAACAGCGATAATTTACCTTTTAATGCAGATTTCTTTATCGTCTTAAATATTGCTATGGGTGGAACATTAGGCGGAGAGATTGATTCAAATTTTACAGAAGACACTTATGAAATTGATTATGTACGCGTATATCAATAATATTAGTTTTTCATAGAAAAAAGGTCGAGATGTCTAAAAAGTACCCGGTCTTTTAAAAAAATAATCAACCTCCTAGAATTAATAGTAATTTTTTTGAAAAAATATTATTTTTATAGGACCAAAACTACAGGAATACAAATTGATGCCTCAGGTTTGGCTTTGTGAATTTATATTTCAAAAACAAGTACTGCTTCTGTAACAAATAGCAGAAAGTTGATTAATAATACAATAAATACATAGATAGGGGTAGCAAATTAGAATTTATTTCCCATAGTTAAATTAAATTTTCTTACCCCTATTTTTCTAAAACAAGAGTCCAATCATTTAGATAAAATAATAATCTGATAAGAAAGGGTTTATGTAGAATACATTTAAAAATCCTCAACAAAGACAAAGAGGTAGCTTAAACATATCATATGATTACAAATCCAATATATATAGGGAGTAAGGAACTATCCTTACAAGAAAAAGAAGTCAGAGGAAAACAAATTCATTTTGACAATGAGAGTTATTATAAGATTTCTAACAGCGATGCAATGCGACCATTTTTTATGAGCATTGTAAGTGATTCAAATCATTGGATGTTTATTTCTAGCAATGGAGCATTGTCAGCAGGAAGAAAAAACAGTGAATTTTCACTTTTTCCATATTATACAGATGATAAGATAACAGAATCTTCGGAAGTTACCGGTAGTAAAACCATATTTCAAGTTCATGTAAATGGTAAAACTTATATATGGGAACCATTTTCTGATAATTATAAAGGAATTTACGATACAACTCGAAATCTTTATAAAAACAGCTTAGGAAATAAAGTAATCTTTGAAGAAATAAATGAAAATTTAGGGTTGACATTTAGATATCAATGGAGTTCTAGTGATGCTTTTGGATTTGTAAAAAAATCGACCATCACCAACAATACCAAACTCAAAATTGAAGTTTCTGTATTAGATGGAATTCAAAATATATTACCCTATGGAGTGTCGACAGAAATGCAAAATTCAACAAGTAATTTAGTAGATGCCTATAAAAAAAACGAATTAGATCCTGAAGTCGGTATTGGTATTTATGCATTAAGTGCAATTATTGTTGATAAGGCTGAGCCAAGTGAAGCCTTAAAAGCATCGATAGCATGGTCTATAGGATTAGAAAAATCCACTTATTTAGTATCCTCTTTACAAGTTGATAATTTTAAAAAAGGAAAGTCCATAAATCAAGAAACTGATATACGTGCAGAAAAAGGTGCCTACTTTATTGTTACAGATCTAAACCTTGATTCAGAAACTAAAAAAACGTGGATGATTGTGGCTAATGTCAATCAATCCATAGTAACCATAAATGAAATTTCAGAAAAAATAAAATCCGATAAGAATCTTTTTGCATTGGTGCAAAAAGACATTGAGTTAGGTTCAAAAAGTTTGGTTGCGTTAAATTCTGCTTCAGATGGTCTGCAACTAACCGAGGATAAATTACAGAATACTCGACATTTTTCAAATACTCTTTTTAATATTATGAGAGGTGGGATTTTTGATAATAATTATCAAATTGAAAAAGCCGATTTTATAAAGTACATTGAAAAAGCCAACAAACAAATAGGTAAAAACAAAGCAGAATTCTTAACGAACCTTCCTGAATTATTTTCGCTTAATTATTTAAAAGAATTGGCAGAAAATAGTGAAGATACAGATTTTAAGAGGCTTTCTTTTGAGTATATGCCTTTAAAATTTAGTAGGAGACATGGAGATCCAAGCAGACCATGGAATAAATTCTCAATCAATACTACAAGTGAAATTGACGGCTCAAAAATATTAGATTACGAAGGGAATTGGAGAGATATATTTCAGAATTGGGAAGCACTCGCTCACTCATACCCTGAGTTTATCGATAGTATGATTCATAAATTTTTAAACGCAACTACGTTTGAAGGTTATAATCCATACCGCGTTACAAAAGACGGGTTCGATTGGGAAATCGACGATCCTGAAGATCCATGGTCATATATTGGTTATTGGGGAGATCATCAAATTATTTATTTACTAAAGTTTCTAGAGTTTGTTGAGCGTCATTATCCGAATAAATTAACAGGTTATTTTAATCAAAATATTTTTGTTTATGCCAATGTTCCATATAAAATAAAATCTTACAACGATATTTTAATCAATTCAAAAAACACTATTGTTTTTGATGAGGAATTACATAAAGAAATAGAGAAGCGTAGAGAAAAGTTTGGAGCGGATGGTGCTTTGCTAAGAGATCAAAATAGCTCAATTTACAAGGCAAATATTTTTGAGAAATTGCTGGTTACCGTTTTGGCAAAAGTATCAAACTTTATTCCTGAAGGTGGAATTTGGATGAATACGCAAAGACCCGAATGGAACGATGCAAATAATGCATTAGTGGGTAATGGTGTATCTATGGTAACACTTTATTATCTAAGACGTTTTTTAAATTTCTTTGAAAATATTGTAAAGAAAACTTCAGATAAAGAAATTGAGATTTCATCAGAATTAGGAGTCTTTTTCTATAAAACACATGCTACTTTTAATAATAATCTAGATTTGCTTTCTGGAAAAATTTCTGATACTGGTAGAAGAATAATATTGGATAGTCTTGGAAGCGCTGGTAGTGATTATAGAACTTCTATTTATTCAAATGGATTTTCAAAAACTAAAAAGTCAATTACTAAAGAGGAATTTTTAGAGTTTTGTAGAGATACCAAAAAATTCTTAGATCATACTATAGAAGCAAATAAGCGTAGTGATAAATTATATCACGCGTATAATTTAATGACTGTTAAAAACGAGTCAGAAATTACTATTTCCTACTTGTCAGAAATGTTAGAAGGACAAGTTTCTGTCTTAAGTTCTGGTTATTTATCTTCAACAGAAGCATTAGAGTTATTAGATGCATTAAAAAGCAGTGCTTTATTCCGATCAGATCAATATAGTTATATCTTATATCCAAATAAAGAACTTGCAAGATTTAAAGAAAAAAATAACATACCAACAAAAAAAGTAGTTTCATCTGAATTATTGCAACAACTATTAAAAGATGGTAATACACAAATTATAGAAAAGGATGTAATAGGGAATTATCATTTTAACGGAACATTTAATAATGCAGACAGTTTAAAAGGGGCTTTGTCAAGATTACCATCAAAGCAATATGAAACTCTTGTTAAAAAAGATTCTGAACTTTTGTTAGAAATATTTGAGGACATTTTTAATCACAAAGCATTTACAGGAAGATCGGGTACTTTTTATGGGTACGAAGGTTTGGGGTCAATTTATTGGCATATGGTTTCAAAATTGTTATTAGCAGTTCAAGAGTGTTGTTTAAAAGCAATCGAAGAAAATCAAAACAAAGAGATTGTAGGTAGACTGTTAGAACACTATTATGAAATAAACGAAGGAATTGGTGTACATAAATCTCCAGAATTATATGGGGCTTTTCCAACCGATGCCTATTCACATACACCAGGAGGAAAAGGAGCACAACAACCAGGTATGACAGGGCAGGTTAAAGAAGATATTTTAAGTAGATTTGGAGAACTTGGTGTGTTTGTAAAAAACGGTAGACTTCAATTTAGTCCAGAATTATTGAGGAAAGAAGAGTTTTTAAAGAAACCAAGCACCTTTACATATACTGCAATAAACAAAGAAGTAAAACAGATTGAACTTGAAAAAAAATCACTTTGCTTTACCTATTGTCAAATTCCGATTATTTACAAATTAGCAACTAAAAACAGTATCGATGTGCAGTTTTTAAATACTGCAACAGTGTCTTTAAATGGATTGCAATTAGATGAAGAATTGAGTAATCAGGTTTTTAAAAGAACTGGAGAAATTGACAATATTACGGTGTTATTAAATAAACTTTAATCAACGGCAAGAATGATGAACATCAAATATAAAATACTAGTTATAGTACTAATGTCAACATTATTTATGAGTTGTGTTAAAAAAAACACCCAAAGTAAGTCAACAAAAACAATAGATAAATCAGCAAAAGAAATATTAGGAAATCCAAATTATTTAGCAATGTCATATGGAGGATATCGACATGCTGATCACAGTATAGAGCCAACAATAGATCAATTAAAAGAAGATATGAAAATTCTCTCTGCAATGGACGTTGGGATTGTACGTACCTATAAATTGAATTTACCACATGCATCCAATCTTTTAAAGGCTATTCGTGAAATAAAGCAACAAGACCCATCTTTTGAGATGTATGTAATGTTAGGGATTTGGATAGATTGTAAAAACGCATGGACAGACCAGCCCTTGGTTCATCATGAAGAGAGTGAGCGAAACGCTATAGAAATAGAAAAGGCTGTGGTATTAGCAAATAGATACCCAGATATTGTTAAAGTGTTAGCGGTTGGTAATGAGGCAATGGTAAAATGGCAAGCTGGTTATTTTGTAGAACCTTGGATAATTCTAAAGTGGGTAAATCACTTACAAGAGTTGAAAAAAACAAAAAAACTCTCAGATAATTTATGGATTACAAGTTCAGATAATTTTGCGTCTTGGGGCGGTGGAGAATCTCAATATCATGTAGCAGAATTAAATGAATTGATAAATGCAGTAGATTTTATTTCGATGCATACATATCCAATGCATGATACGCATTACAACCCTTCTTTTTGGGGAGTGCTAGAATCCGAATCCGATTTGTCAGATCTTAAAAAAATTGATTTGGCTATGCAACGTACGTTGGACTATGCCATAAAACAATATGAAGGTGTTTCAAATTACATGAAGAGTATTGGAGTTAACAAGCCAATTCATATTGGAGAAACTGGTTGGACAACTATTTCAAATGAGTTGTATGGCTCTGATGGATCAAAGGCAGCAGACGAGTATAAGGAGGCGAAATTTCACAACTTAATTAGAAACTGGACCAATGAAAACGGAATATCGTGTTTCTATTTTGAAGGCTTTGATGAACCTTGGAAAGATGTTGAAAATCCAGAAGGATCAGAAAATCATTTTGGTTTGATTACTGCAAAAGGAAAGGCTAAATACGGATTGTGGGAATTGGTAGATAATGGCGCTTTTAAAGGGTTAACTAGAGATGGACAAGCTATTACTAAAACATACAACGGAAATTTGGAAGCTCTTTTAAAAGATGTTTCAATACCTCCAATAAAAAAATAATACTATTTCAATGACTAATAAAATCAAATTAAATCAGCTATTAATCATACTTCTGCTTATTGGAAATCTTATTTCTTGTAATAAATATGGAGTAAATAAAGTCACTGTTTCTGATCGTCAGATTTTGGTTAATGAATCACCGTATATAATTAAAGGTATTTGCTACCATCCAGTGCCAAAAGGAAGTGATATTAGAAACTTCGAAACTTTAACACAAGATTTAGCGTTGATGGTAGACGCTGGTATTAATACCATCAGAGTATATGAACCAATTGATGATATCGATGTTCTAGATGAAATTCATGCCGCAGGGTTAAAGGTTATTATTGGTTTTGGATACGACCAAAATGGTATTTATGATATTCAATCTGGTTCATACATTGATTATGTAGAAAAGTATAAATCCCACAACGCAATTTTATTATGGGAATTAGGCAATGAATATAATTTTCATCCAGAATGGTTTAATG
This sequence comes from Flavicella sp., assembly GCF_037132785.1. Taxonomy (GTDB): domain Bacteria; phylum Bacteroidota; class Bacteroidia; order Flavobacteriales; family Flavobacteriaceae; genus Flavicella. Next base: position 17,358 of record NZ_JBAHZZ010000098.1, read on the forward strand.
ATGATATTAAAAACTGGTATAAAATACTGAATGAAAGTGCTAAAATAATTCACGAGATTGATAATAGACATCCTGTAACAACAGCACATGGTGAATTACCAGATCAACAAACACTTGCAGTATGTACTGAGATAGATGTTTGGGGAATGAATGTTTATAGATGGGATAATCCAACTGAAATTTTCGCCCAATGGAAATCTGTTAGTAATAAACCAATGTATCTATCTGAAGCAGGTAGCGACAGCTATATGACGATAACTAAAAACGGATATGAAAAAGGAGTAAATGAGCAGGCACAAGCAGATGCAAATGCCAATATTTTAACGAGTGTTTTTAACAATCAAGAAATCTGTTCTGGTGTTACAATGTTTTCATTTACTGATGGCTGGTGGAAATCGGGTAACAATGCTGTTCAAGATATTGGTGGATGGGCTCCAAACAGTACTGGAGTACCTTATGACGGGACGCCAAATGAAGAATATTGGGGAATTGTTGATATTAATAGAAAGAAGAAATTGACTTTTTATGTAATTAAAGAAAAATATAGTAATAAAGTAGCAAACTAAAATCTAAAAAAATGAAAAACTTGAAAATATTTAGCATTTTACTAATAATAAGTATGGTGTTGAACTCTTGTTCAAACAAAAACAAATTGGAAATTGAAGTTTATGAAACTTCAGCTACGGGAAACAAATTAAGTAGAATTACAGAGTTTCCAACTTCAGAAGTTAAAACAACAATAAAAATATTACCCGAGCAAAAATTTCAAACCATTACAGGTTTTGGCGGTTCGTTTACCGAATCTTCTGCTTATCTACTAAATCAACTAAGTAAAGAAAATAGAGAACTAATTATTCAAGCTTATTTTGGAGAAGAAGGAGCCAAATACTCACTTACTAGAACGCATATTAATTCTAGTGATTTTTCATTAAGCAACTATTCTTATGCTCCAGTAGAAAATGATATAGAGTTAAAACACTTTTCTATTGAAGAAGATAAAGGTGATATAATTCCTTTCATCAAAGATGCAATGGCGATTTCTAAAGATGGATTTAAAATCGTGTCATCTCCTTGGACTTCACCTCCTTGGATGAAGGATAATAAAAGTTGGGTTGGAGGGAAATTACTACCTGAATACTATGACACTTGGGCACTTTTCTTTTCAAAATACATAGATGCTTATAACGAAGAAGGCATTGATATTTGGGGGATTACAATAGAAAACGAACCTCTTGGAAATGGAAACAATTGGGAAAGCATGCATTATACAGCAGAAGAAATGAACACTTTTGTTGCAAATCATTTAGGACCAAAACTAGATGCAGATGGAAAAGGATATATTAAGATATTGGGTTATGACCAAAACAGAGATCATTTAAAAGAATGGGTAGATGTAATGTTTGATGACAAAGAAGCTTCAAAATATTTTGATGGTACTGCTATACATTGGTATGCTAGTACTTACGAAGTATTCCCAAAAACCTTACAATATGCACATGATAAAGCACCAGATAAATATTTAATTCAAACGGAAGCCTGTGTAGATTCTGAAATTCCAAGGTGGAAAGATGATAAATGGTATTGGTCCAAAGAAGCAACAGATTGGGGTTGGGACTGGGCTCCTGAAGAGGATAAACATTTGCATCCAAAATATGCTCCAGTAAATCGTTATGCTAGAGATATTATTGGTTGTCTTAATAATTGGGTTGATGGCTGGATAGATTGGAATATGGTTTTAGACAAACAAGGAGGTCCAAACTGGTTTGAAAATTGGTGTGTTGCTCCCATTATTGTTGATCCAGAAAATGATGAGGTATATTTTACTCCGTTGTATTATACAATGAGTCATTTTAGTAGATACATTCGTCCAGAAGCACAACGTATTGGTTTTGAAAATTCTGATGAATCACTTTTGGTAACTGCTGCTCTTAACCCAGATAAATCGATATCTGTTATAATCTTTAATGAAACCGAAACTGTAAAAAGCATTAATCTAATCTTAAATGAAAAATCAGTAAGTTTTGCAATTGATGCAAACGCGATTCAAACAGTAGTAATTCCAAATTCTAAACTTAACTAAATCATATAATCATGCCTATAACGTCAAACAAAGTTCCTTTTGGTCAAAAAGTTGCCTTCGGAATTGGAATGCTCGCCAATCAAATGTTTCCTGCAGCAATGGGGATCTTTATGGTTGTATTGGTGAAGGATTTAGGGTTTCCTGGTTGGATGTGGGGTGTGATTTTCTTTTTACCTAGGATTTTTGATTCTATCACAGATCCAATTATGGGCTTTATTTCAGACAATACAAAATCGAAATGGGGAAGACGAAGACAGTATGTGTTTATAGGTGCCTTAATAATGGGGATTTCATTCTCTATTTTGTGGCAATTACATAGAGAAAATGGTTTAGATTATAACTTTGTTTATTTTATATTATGGTCTTTCGTGTTTTATTTAGGGCTAACAATTTTTAGTGTGCCGTATGTTGCAATGGGTTATGAGATGAGTAACGACTTCCACGAACGAACAAATATTATGGCTGTAGCACAATGGATTGGTCAATGGGCATGGGTTATTGCTCCTTGGTTCTGGGTAATCATGTACGATCAAGGGTGGTTTGAATCTGCTGATATTGCAACCAGAACGATAGCCGTTTGGGTTGGAGTTATTTGTATGATTTTTGCAATGGTACCTGCTATTTTTATTAAAAGTAAATCTACCGTTAACGAAAATTATGCACCCCTAAATGTGAAAAATATAGGGAACAGTTTTAATGGAATTATTGAAGGGTTTAAGGAAGCGTTTAAAAATAAACCGTTTAGAAAATTATGTATTGCCACTTTTTTGGTGTACAATGCTTTTAATACAGTTGCTGCTTTTACTTTTTTTATTGTTGTATATTATTTATTTAATGGAGATGCTGAAGCTGCCGGAATATGGCCTACTCTTTTTGGTAGTCTTGGTGCCTTGGCAACAACCTTTTTAGTCATTCCGATTGTAACGAAAATGTCTAAAGTAATGGGTAAGAAAAATGCATTTATAGTATCTCAAAGTATTTCTATTGTAGGCTATATTTTACTTTGGTTTCTGTTTGTACCTGGAAAACCCTATATGTTCATTTTTGCGTTGCCATTTTTCGCCTTTGGAATAGGGAGTCTATTTACTCTTATGATGTCAATGACGGCAGATGTAATTGACTTTGATGAATTAAAAACGGGACTACGTAGAGAAGGTGTTTTTGGTGCTATATATTGGTGGATGGTAAAATTTGGATTTGCAATAGCAGGATTATTGAGTGGTCTGATCATGTCATTTATAGGTTTTGATGCTACTGCTGCATCACAGCCAGAAGGAGCTATTACTGGATTAAGAATTTTCTTTTCTGGCTTACCTATACTAGGAACCTTTATTGCTATTTTAGTGATGCTAGGTTATGATATGACCGAACAACGGGCTCATGAAATTAGAGTTCAATTAGAAAAACGAAAAGTAAAATCAACAAAAATCTAATTGAGACAAGAATGCATAGATATAAGTAAAATTAAAATGGATTTTGTCCAATCGTATGTCTGCTTCATCTCAACTTATATTATTTGAAATGCACAAATGTTTAGCCTCTGCCTTCCAAAAAATCGTATGTTAATTTCCTTATACAATGGTATTATTCTTTTAATAATCCCTAACGGAATCAAGCCATTTGGTATAATACCAAATGAATTTCAGATTAGTTGATAATAAATTTGAATTATTTTTTTCTTTAGATGAAATAAAAAATATAAGCATAGCCCCGTTACGGTTTTGTTTTTTACCACAGTTCTTTGTTGTGCATTCGTACTTCTTCACCAAGTTTATTTAATTGATTAAAGTAAGCTTTTTTCAGCCAAATATCTTTATCTCCAATAGCTATAAATCTATATTTAGCTCTTGTAATAGCAACATTTAATAAATTCGGTTTTTGTGAAGCCCAATTTGCTGCTCCTTTTGTTGTTTCATCAAGACCTAAGCATAAAATCACACCTTCCGCTTGTTTCCCTTGAAAAGTATGAACTGTTCCAATGTGGCTTTTCAACCATACTGTCATTTCTTTACTATCTATTTCTTTGTATTTCTTTATCTCATTTATTAGATGTTTAAAAAGAAAAGAATTAAGCAAATAACTTATTTGACTAAAAGGAGTGATAACAAAAACATCAGGTAAAGTTTTAGAAAAGTTAATTTCATCAATTAAAATCTCTTTAATTTTTTCGGCTTGTTCTTGTACAAAGTGCCTTTCTTCTACAATCCCTTTACAATGTATAAATGATGTTTTGAAATTTACGCTAATCCTTTTTGGGCTTGCAGTAGAGCAATACATTGTATTATCGTAAGCAATGTTGTTTGATATTTCAAACATAGGACTTATACATCTTCTATGAACCCTTAATGGAATTCCTATCCATTCTTCTTTGCTGTTAATTGTTAAGTAAGAGCCTAAAGGATTAATTCTATCTGCCATTGATTGTACTGAGAGCTCTGAACTTATATTGTCTTTGCCCAAATCAAAATAATTGCTAATGTTATCGGTTATAGAATTAGGAATAGTTACAACTGGTTCTATTTGAAATGGGTCGCCAACTACGCCAACTCTTTTTGAACGCCATATTGAGCCTGCAGCAGCTTGAGGGATTGCTTGACCTGCTTCATCAATAAATAACCAAGGAATATCTTCTTTACCTAAATCTTTAAACATTGTTTGTATTGAAGCAAATGTGGAAGAAATTACAGGAATTACAAGAAAGAATGTATTCCACATTCCTTTTATTTCTTTTTTAGAAGGGGTAGAACCTCCTTTTAAATATTCAAAAAACCCTGCAAGTGTTGTTGAAATTCTGCTAGAAGTTGCATTAGCAGTTAAAATAAATATTTCATTTAACTTCAGGGAAATAATGAACAATTCAGATTGTAATTTCTTTAATTTTTCTGAATACCAAGGACAAGATTCTTGAGATTTTTTAGATTCTATGTTTTTCCAATACTTTAAATCTGCATAGTTATTTTTTAATTCCAATCGTGCTTTCTCAGTTTTTGTAGTTAAACCTTCTACTTGTTTTGTTAAAATAGCCTTTTCACCTTCTTGACTTTGAAGTAAAGAATCTAAACGATTAAACTCAGTTTCATTTTTTGATAAAATTGGAATTTCAATATTTAATTTATCTGAAATTTGGTTATATGTATTAAGTGCGTTTTCTAAAGCTTTTTTATAAGTATTTCGTTTGTTTTTATTGAACCAATAAGAGAGAAAGTTTGGTTTACTGCTCTTTATAACGGCTAGTTCGTTAATTATAGATTTTTTATTATTATCAAGACTTAGTACTTTGTCTTTCTGAATATGGTATTTCCTTTTTGAAGTTTCATATTGCTTTTTTGTATGTTCTAAATTTTGAATTGTTTCAAAAAGTGTCTTTTTGACGTAGACAAAGGTTTCATACTCTTTTTTAAATGTTTCTAACCTTTTCTTCTCTTCTGAAATTTCATTTAGCTTATTTTTAAAAGTGGCTTTTACAGATTCCCATTCAGAATTATCAAAGATTTTATCTTCTTTTAAAGTGTTTTGTAAATCTTTATTGAACCATAAGTTACTTACTAATGAATTCCTATTTTGTTTATTACCTAAAACAGCAGATATAATCCCCCAATTTTCTTTATTAATACAGTTTTCAGCAACATTTTTAAAATAGGATATTTCAGAATGGTATTGTTTTGAAACTTCTTCTTTTAAAGGTAATTCTTTAGAAATATTTTCTACAGCTCCGTTATTAGAAGATGCAATAACAATTCCGCCATTCGATATAGATTCTAATGGTTCGTAGATAAAAGGTGAAAATTTCTCCGTTATTTGAATAGAACCTACTTTTTTAAATGCATCAGAAGGATTCGTGATTTTGATTAGTTCTTTTGCTCTTTTTACAATTATTGGAGCAATAATATCTCTAAGTAAAGTTGTTTTTCCTGTTCCAGGAGGACCATTAACCGAAAACATACCTTCTTGATTGTTTTCTGATAGATTATTGAAAATATTATTTACAGCAAATTGTTGCATTAAGCTTAAAGTATATTCAGAAGGCCAACATCCATCAGGATAATTAGAAGGTGATAAGTTAGTTTTTAACTCTTCTATGTTCTTAGAAACATCTAATCTACTTGATTTCTTATTTAAGCTGCCGTCTAAGTATTGTTGAAAAGCTTTTGGAATTGATTTTTTATCGTAAACAGAAATTATTTTTTCTAAATCGGTTATATAGAAACTATTAAGAATATCAGCAGTAGATTTAGTTTCGTTTTTACTTTTGAATTTTTCAATTCTTTTTACATATATTTCCTTAGGTGGTTTTACACTCCAATTACTAATTGATTCTACTTTATTTTGAAACTTCAAAAGTTGCTGGTTATTAACCACAGTTGATACTTTTATTATTTCATCAGATGAATTAGTGATAGTTTCTTTAAAAATTAATTCAAGATATTCAAGTAAATTGTCCTTAACAGTTTGAAAGGAAAGTTCCCAATTATCATTTTTTATTTTGTTGTTTTCTAATTGGTTTAAAGCCCAAGGAAAAGTGGATATTCCAAATGAGTCATTAATATATTTACCTTCAATATCTAGTTTTAAAGAAGCGTAACAAATTTTTGAATTTCTGAAATTTTCATCTTTTTTTGTGTCTTTAAAATATTCTTTCACAAATTCATTTGCAACAGAAGAATCGAATACACCTAAGTAAATTGTATATTCAATTGTTTTATTTGGGTCTTGGGTTTTGTATGGGGTTTTCCAAGGTTCTATATCATTAAGTAGTTCAATATTTTTTTCAGAAGCCTTTGGTGTAGAAGCTGGGCTAAAATGTTCTAATTTATGCCAGCAAGACAATAGTTTTTTATGGTCACTCATTTATTTGTATTTCGATTGTCTTTTTGTATGATGCACAACGGCAGTTTGTCTAAAAACCTCCTTTTACTTGTTTAAGGATTCAAATTCACGAAAAAAACGGATTAATATTTGAAGAGTTGTAATTCATTATATTTTTTATTTAAATAGATTGTAAATGTATTTTTGTAGTTGTTTTCGGCTATTTTAAAAGTTAAGACCATTGATAAATGAGTAATTAGACCTATTAATTTCTCGATACCTATCGTGTTTATAATTCTTTTTAGGTTGTATGCTAAAAAAATAAATCCAACATCAGCAGAGGCTCTTTTAATGGATTTCTTTGTCATAATGTGGTCAAATCCCCATTGTCTTTTCATAGTTCCAAATGGATGTTCTACAATGGCTTGTCTTTGTGTATATATTTCAAGGTTTTTAGCAATGTTATTTTTGTTTATTTCTAGAGCTTCAGCAAACTCATGACACTCTATTATTTTTTGATATTTTGCTTTGGTACACAGATTTTCTACTTTGCTCAAAGGTAGCATGTTTTTTAATCCAATAATTAATAGAAGATCTGGAAATGTTATACTTTTTGGAAGCATAATTAACTGAAATCTGACCGTTTTTTATTTGGTCAATGACGAATAATTTATGCTCAAAAGTTCTTTTTTGGTAGTAGGTTTTGGACAGTTGTCCTTTTGTGTTTTCATAAGTGACTATAATTAAGTGTTTAATTTTTAGTCAACCTATTTCAGGAATGTACACTAATAGATCCAGGTCATAACCCCAACCAACAATCCACTCGCCATCTTGTATGTTATTTTCTTTTTTGAAACCTGCTAATAAATTTCATGACATTTTTAATGTTTGTAGCAGTTCTCATTGGAGGAGAAGCAATATTTACCTGATTTACTAGTTTAGCCAATGATTTCATGAATATAAAGTTCAGTTTAAATTCGAATTGTATAATTTGTTTTGGAGGTATGAATTAAATCCTTTGAAATCAGCCCCAAAAACATCCATTTTCATCTTTTACTAATAGTTCAATAAAATCCGATAGCTTTTCTACTCTTGGTTTCGGCTTGTATAGTATCCATTTTTCATTTGAAGTCATCCAATAAACACTCCATGTTTTTTTTGTTTTCACGTATTTTGCCTTTGCAATTGGGAGGTTCTGTATTATGTTTTTGTCCGCCCAATTAGGTCGTATTTCAAAGATTTCAAACGTATTGTTTTTATATGAACAGGATACATCAACTTGACTTCGAAGCTCTTTAGGAGGTCTAATTTTATCTATATATGCTTTTATTTGTATTTCTGAAAAATCTATAACTTTCATTTATTAGGTTTATTTATTATGTTCCAAAGTTATCATTTTAGATTTGTTGTAAAATATCTTTGAGAAATTATTTTTCGATAAAAATAGTCAAAGGAAAAAAGTTCATTCTATCAATTAAAAATCCTCTAAAAATTGCATTTATTTCTTGAATTTAAGTTTTCTGAAAAATTGAAAAATAAATTTCCTCAAATATTATTGTTTTAATTAATTGTAGCCGTTGTGCTTTTAGGACAGAATAGTATATTTTTGTTGAAAATTAATAAGATGCATAAAGAAATAGTAAGTCTTCAAAATTCACTTATAAAAGAACTTGTTCTATTAAAGGAGAAATCTAGAATAAGGAGGGTAAAAGGGAGTTTTTTACTTGAGGGATTACGTGAAATAGAGTTGGCTACTATTGGTAACTATGCAATTGAAAATATATTTTACTGTTTGGATATAATTTCCTTGGAATGTATTCAGAACATGCAAACACGCTTACCTGATTCTGTCTGTTTTATTAAAGTAAATAAGGATGTTTATCAAAAAATAGCCTACCGCAAAACAACCGAAGGAGTAATAGCAGTAGTCATTAGTAAATCTCACAGCCTAAAAGATATTCTATTTAAAAGAAAAACTCCACTAATTCTAATAGCAGAAGCACCAGAAAAACCAGGTAATATTGGAGCATTACTTAGAACGGCTGATGCTGCAAATATTGATGCAGTATTTATTGCCAATCCTAAAACAGATTTGTACAACCCTAATATAATTAGAAGTAGTGTAGGTTGTTTGTTTACTACTCAAATTGCTACAGGAAGTACTGCTGAGATTTTGAACTATCTAAAGGACCATAATATTAATTCTTATGCTGCTGTTTTAAAAGAAAATTCTGAGTTATACCAAAATCAAGATTTTACAAATTCATCTGCGATTGTTGTCGGAACAGAAGCAACAGGCTTGTCTGAAGAGTGGTTACAAGGAGCTACTAAGAAAATCATTATTCCAATGAATGGAAAAATAGACTCTATGAATGTCTCTGTTGCTGCCTCAATTTTGATTTTTGAAGCATCGAGACAAAGAAATTTTCAATAAACTTAACTTTTTTCTTTACTAGTGAATTTGGTTATCTTATTGATAAACTTAGTACATTTGTTTAAATCAATAACTTCTAATTAAAACCATATGTCACCATCACTTTTATTTAATATTTTAGTTGGAATTGTAGTTGTTAATTTTCTGAAAGAAGAAATTATTTCTTTTTTTAACGCAAAACATTTTAATGATAAGTTACCTGAATCGTTAGCTGATGTATACGACGAAAAGGAATATAGAAAATCACAAAAATATAAGAAAACGAATTATGATTTTTCATTATTTACAAATAGCTTTTCAATTCTATTAATCTTATCTTTTTTCTTTTTTGAAGGGTTTTCATGGTTAGATGACATTGTACGAGGGTTTACGAATAATGAGATCTTTCAAGCTTTAATTTATTTTGGAATTTTGTTTTTTGGAAGTGATTTGTTAAATATACCTTTTTCCTATTATAAAACTTTTGTTATTGAAGAGAAATTTGGTTTTAATAAATCGACAAAAAAACTTTTCTTCTTGGATCAATTAAAAGGTTGGCTATTAGCCATTTTATTAGGAGCTCCTTTATTGGTCTGTATCACATGGCTTTATGGAAGATTAGGAAATCAATTTTGGATATTTACTTGGGGTGTGATAGCATCATTTACAATATTTATGAATTTGTTTTATTCCTCTCTGATAGTTCCCCTTTTTAATAAGCAAAAACTTTTAGAAGATGGTGAATTGAAAATAAAACTTGAAGATTTTACAAAGAGTATCGGATTTCAATTGGATAAAATATTTGTAATTGATGGTTCGAAAAGATCTACAAAAGCGAATGCTTATTTTTCAGGTTTCGGAACAAAAAAAAGAATTGTTTTGTACGATACTTTGATTAAAGAATTGTCAACAGATGAAATTGTTGCTGTATTTGCACATGAAGTTGGGCATTATAAGGGAAAACATATTATTTTTAATTTAATTACTTTTATGTTACTAACTGGATTTACACTTTATGTTTTATCCTTATTGATAGGAAACCCTTTATTATCAGAAGCTTTAGGTGTTGAGATTCCAAGTTTCCACATAGGACTGATAACATTTAGTATTTTGTATATTCCAATATCAGAATTTACAGGTCTTGTTATGAACTTGATTTCTCGTACATTTGAGTATCAAGCAGATGATTTTGCCAAAGAACATACCAGTTCGGAAGATTTAATAAGTTCGCTAAAAAAACTTTCTAAGAATAGTTTGAGTAATTTAACACCACATAAAGCAACTGTTTTTATGTATTATTCTCATCCATCCTTATTAGAGAGAATTCGGAACTTGAGAAAATAAATTGAGTTTTAATTTATAAAAAGTGTTTTTTGTTTTATGATGTATAATGCAACGATAGAAGAAGAAAATAAAGAAATAGCTACTAGATATAAAGATTTATTAAAAGGAACTTATCAAACCCTTTCTGAAGAAGATAAAGTTCTTATAAGAAAAGCTTTTGATTTGGCTCTGGAAGCACATAGTGATCAAAGAAGAAAAACAGGTGAACCCTATATTTTTCATCCGATAGCCGTGGCTAAAATTGTAGCTTACGAAATAGGATTAGGAGCAGAGTCAATTGCTGCCGCACTTTTACATGATGTAGTAGAGGATACACCTTATACGGTGAATGATATGGAGCGTTTGTTTGGAGTAACCATCGCTAAAATTGTAAGCGGACTTACCAAAATATCAAAATTAAATAAAGAGCAAGACGCATCAATTCAAGCAGAGAACTTTCGTAAAATGCTTTTGACTTTACATGATGATGTGCGTGTTATTTTGATAAAAATAGCAGATAGATTACATAATATGCAAACCATGGATTCTATGCCTGGTTATAAACAAGTAAAAATCGCATCAGAGACACTTTATATTTATGCCCCATTAGCACATCGGTTAGGTTTGTATAATATTAAGACTGAATTGGAAGATTTAGGCCTAAAATATACAGAACCTGAAGTATTTGAGGACATTGAGCAAAAACTGAATGCGAATAAAGAAGAACAAAAAGTTTATATAAAAAAATTCTCTGATAATATTAGAGAAAAGTTGGATAATGAAGGATTCAAATATAAAATTAAAGGTCGAAGAAAGTCAATCTATTCTATACGTAGAAAAATGCGTGCTCAAATGGTTCGTTTTGATGAGATATATGATAAATTTGCTATTCGTATTATCTATAAATCTGATGAGAATAATGAAAAGTTTGATGCATGGAAAATATATTCTATTATAACAGAACAGTACAATCCAAATCCACTTCGATTAAGGGATTGGATAACAAATCCAAAAACCACCGGATATGAGTCGTTACATATTACGGTAATGGGACCTGGAGGGAATTGGGTTGAAATTCAAATCCGTTCAGATAGAATGAATGAGATTGCAGAAAAAGGATATGCAGCGCATTTTAAATACAAACAAGGAAGTCAAAATGAAAGAGGATTAGAAATTTGGTTAGATCGCCTAAAAGATTCTTTAGAAAATAAAAGTGTAAATGCTATTGATTTTGTTGAAGATTTTAAATTGAATCTATACTCTGAAGAAATTTTTGTTTTCACTCCAAAAGGAGAATTAAAAACATTACCTAAAGGAGCTTCAGCTCTTGATTTTGCTTTTGCAATTCATACGGATATTGGATTAAAGTGTAGGGGAGTAAAAGTAAATGGGAAATTGACTCCGTTGGATACTGTTTTAGGAAGTGGTGATCAGGTAGAAGTGCTTATTTCAAATGTAAAGAAACCAAACAATCGTTGGTTGGAGTTTGTTGTTACCACTAGAGCAAGAGCGAGAATTAGAGCTTCATTAAAAGAAGAAGAAAAGGGGATTTCTGAAGAAGGAAAAGTATTGTTAACCAGAAAGCTTCGCCAGTTAAAAATACCGTTTAACGACAAGACTGTTAGTAGTTTAGTTAGTTTTTTTAAATTACAAACGAGTTTCGATTTGTTTTATAGAGTGGGAGTTGGCTCTATTGAAAATTCTGAATTAAAATCTTTTGCGAATAAAAGAAGTAATTTAATTTTCAATTTCTTTAAAAATAAAATCCAACGGAGCGGAAGAAAGAAAGGGAAAGAAGAAACCGAAGAACTTAGTAATAATTATGATTTATTAGTTTTTGGAAAGGATGAAGAAAAGTTAGAGTATAAACTCTCAATGTGCTGTAATCCAATTGCGGGAGATAAGGTATTTGGTTTTCTTACGATTAATGATGGTATAAAAGTACATAAGTCTGACTGTCCAAATGCGATAAGCATGCAGTCTAATTATGCTTATCGAGTTATGTTTGCCAAGTGGATAGATTCTTCAAAACGAAATTTTAAGGTTACCTTAGAGATTAGTGGAGAAGATAAATTAGGAATTCTTAATAATTTGACTAGAATTATTTCTGGAAACTCGAATATGAATATTTACAATATCAATTCGGTTACCAGAGGTTCTGTTTTTCAAGGAAAAATTACTATAGATGTTAAAAACAAAACACAACTGAAAAAGCTGACTGAAAATATATTGAAAATTGAAGGGATTAATAAAGTAATTCGCATAGATTAATTTATTTTTAGTTAGTATAATATACCGATTAAAGGAGTCAGCTATAATCGGTGTTTTGGGATTTGTTCTTTGATTCTTGTTTTTTTTAAAATATTTTTACTGTAATTAACCAATAATCGAGTAAATAAATTGACAAATCCTCTCGTCTAAATGAAAAATAAAGTTAAATTTGCGTTTTGCGATTTTAAAATAGTTTACCAATGGAAAATAAGATTAATAGTCAAGAGACCGTAAAGGCTGTTTTTGTGAAGTTTTTGGAAAATAACAATCACAGAAAAACACCTGAAAGATTTGCAATTCTTCAAGAAATTTATGATTTAGAAGATCATTTTGATATTGAGTCATTGTATATCAGTATGAAGAATAAAAACTATAGAGTAAGTCGTGCTACTCTTTACAATACAATAGAATTATTGCTAAGTAGTGGTTTGGTAAGAAAACACCAATTTGGTCAAAATCAGGCACATTATGAAAAAAGTTTTTTTAACAAACAGCATGATCATGTTATTCTAGATACAGGTGAGGTTATTGAATTTTGTGATCCTAGAATCCAAAATATAAAAAAATCTATTGAAGAGTTTTTCAATATCGAAATTGAAGATCATTCACTGTATTTTTACGGAAAAAAGAAACAATAAAACAAATTAATTTTTTAGATAATGGCTGTAGATTTATTATTAGGCTTACAATGGGGAGATGAAGGAAAAGGTAAGATTGTAGATGTTCTTACAAAGAATTACAACTTAATTTCTCGTTTCCAAGGAGGGCCTAACGCAGGACACACTTTAATTTTTGATGGACATAAACATGTTTTACATACAATTCCTTCTGGAATTTTTCATGATGATGCTTTAAATATCATTGGAAATGGTGTTGTTATTGACCCTGTTGTCTTTAAAAAAGAATTAGAAAATTTAGAGAAGTTTAATTTAGACTTAAATGCTAAGATTCTTATTTCTAGAAAAGCACATTTAATTTTACCTACGCACCGTTTGTTAGATGCTGCTTCTGAAGCTTCAAAAGGAAAAGCCAAAATTGGTTCTACTTTAAAAGGAATTGGACCTACTTATATGGATAAAACAGGTCGTAATGGTATGCGTATCGGAGATTTAGAGTTAGATAATTGGAAAGAAATTTTCGGTATCTTAACTCAGAAACACTTAAAACTGTTAGATTTCTTTGATATTGAATTAGAATATAATTTAGACGAATTAAAAGAAGAATTTTATATTGCTGTTGCAAGATTAAAAGAAATGACTTTTATTGATAGTGAAGAATATCTTCACAAAGCAATTAAAGCAAACAAAACTATTTTAGCTGAAGGAGCACAAGGATCTCTATTAGATGTAGATTTTGGAACTTATCCTTTTGTTACTTCTTCAAATACTACTGCCGCTGGAGCTTGTACAGGTTTAGGTATTGCGCCTAATTCAATTGGTGAAGTGTATGGTATATTTAAAGCATACGTAACACGTGTAGGATCTGGACCATTTCCTACTGAATTGTTTGATGAAGATGGAGCTAGAATGGCTAAATTTGGTCATGAATTTGGAGCTACTACCGGTAGAGCTAGAAGATGTGGTTGGTTAGATTTAGTCGCTTTAAAATATGCTTGTCAGATAAACGGCGTTACTCAATTAAATATGATGAAAGGAGATGTTCTTTCTGGATTCGAAACTTTAAAAATTTGTACTGCTTATGAATATAAAGGAGAAATTATTGAGCATTTCCCTTATAATATTGAACCAGAAAACGTAAAGCCTATCTATAAAGAATTCAAAGGGTGGAAAGAAGACATTACTGAAATTTCTTCTGAAGCTGAATTTCCTAAAGAATTATCTGAATATATTGCTTTTATTGAAAAAGAGACTGAAATTAAAATCAGTATCGTTTCTGTAGGGCCAGATAGAAAACAAACTATTGTAAGGTAGATTTTAAAATAAATAAAAAATGCCTAGTTGAAAGACTAGGCATTTTTCTTCATTTATTGAATGTGAATTTTATTTGTATTCCTAGAAAAGGACAAGTGGTTTTTAAATTTGTTTTAAGGTTTATTAGAAAGAGGAAACTAGGAGCATAATCCAAGCAACGACCAAAAACAAGCCGCCTAGTGGAGTGATTGGACCAAGAAATCGAAGCTTTTTTCCTTTAGCGCTGCTTAAGACCAAACCATAGATGCTAAATGAGAACAAAAATGTTCCAAGTATAAAACAAGAGATCATAATAGTTTCTAAAGTGCTAGAAAATTCCAGTGTATTAGATAGAATTAATAGTACAATAGCATGATACATTTGATATTTCACACCTGTTTCAAAGCTTTTTTGAAGATCTTCTGAAACTATTTTTTTTAAGGCATGGGCTCTAAAAGCTCCAAAGATAACGGAAAATAGTCCGTAGAGCGCGGCGAAAAGTAATGTGATTTGATGCATCTTTATTGTTTTTTATGAAAATTGATTTAGTATTAAGAGCTACATGATAACATAGAGCAACCTATTTTGTTTTTTGCCCAATCTGGACGTTTTGCAAACCATTTTTCTGATTTTTTTTGTTCATCATATGGGTTTTTTAACAATTTGTAAAGTTCATCTATTATATTATAGTTTCCTTTGTCTGCAGCCTCTATGGCGAGTTGTGCCATATAATTTCTTAAAACATATTTTGGGTTAGTTAAATTCATTGCCGTTTTTCTGTCTGAATTTGTCAAGGTTTCTCTTAAAATACGATTTAGATAACTCCCTAACCAAAGAAGCCATTTTCTCTCAATAGTATCGACAATCTCAAGAGGTTGGTAAAAAGAAAAATTTATTTTTTGTAAAGCTGTTTCTGGGGAATCTTCCTTATTTAGGTCTGCTAATTTTCTGTAAAATATCGTCATATCCGTTTCGGATTGATGTAGTAAATTTTCTAATACTTCAATTAATTCGTTGTCTGATTTTTCCTTGAGGATTAATCCAAGTTTTGAACGCATCATTTGTAGATTTTTTTGCTCGTATTCAGTTTTATATTCATCAAGAATCGATTCAAGTCCACTTGTTTCTTCAATCAATGCGTACAGAGCATTTGCTAGTTGTAATAGGTTCCATAAACCTATATTGGGTTGGTTTCCATAGCGATACCTTTTGTGTTGTAGATCTGTAGTATTCGGGGTCCAGTTATGATCATATCCTTCTAGCCACCCATAAGGACCATAATCTATGGTTAGTCCTAATATGGAAAGGTTATCCGTATTCATAACGCCATGAACAAATCCCACACGTTGCCAATGAATAATCATATTTAAAGTTTTGCTTGCAACTTCTTTGAAAAATTGTAGGTAAATTGATTTGGAAGGAATTCCTAGTTTAGGATAAAATTGTTTTATCGTATAATCAACTAAAGTTTTTAAGGTATCGATTTCATTTTTAACAGCGAAAATTTCAAAGCTTCCAAATCGTAAAAATGAAGGAGCGACTCTACAAACGATAGCACCTTTTTCGTAGCCTTGATTGCCATCATATAATATATCCCTCAATACTTGATCACCAGTAAGAGCCAAGGAAAGAGCTCTAGTCGTTGGGACTCCTAAATGAAACATGGCTTCGCTACATAAATATTCCCTAACAGAAGAACGTAAAACAGCTAGGCCATCAGCAGTACGTGAATAAGGAGTTTCTCCGGCACCTTTTAGCTGAATAGCCCAACTTAGATTATTGTGTTCTATTTCGGCTAAATTGATAGCACGTCCGTCGCCTAACTGTCCAGCCCAGTTTCCAAATTGGTACCCGCCATAACACATGGCAAAAGGTTTTGTGTTTTTTAAAATTTTATTACCTGTAAATATTTCAGTAAAACTCTGAGAATCTACCTCTTTTTTGTTAATTCCTAACAGCTCTTGAACTTCAATAGAGCTGTGAACGAGCGATGGGTTTTTAGTCTTTTTAGGATTTACAAAAGAAAAACAAGATTTTGAAACCTGCCGTATGGAGTTTTCAAGAATAGGGTCTGCAGGTAATTCTTTATTAAAAGAGTCTTGGACATTAAGTTTCATATTTACAAAGTTAATACTTTCGTGTTTACCCTGATAATAGGTAACTCATTTTTAATATATATGGTTTTTTATGATAAATTGTTTTGTTGAAATATGATCTTGATTGTTGTATTTTAAAGCTTAATACTCTAAGCTGAACATCGTAAAAGAGTTTGGTGATTTCTTTTTTTAGATATAAACCACAATATTTGTTTTATGATTGTAAAAGAAACAAAATCATTAGGTGTTATTTTAGCAGTTTTTGGGGTCGTGTTGTTTTCGGCTAAAGCCATTATGGTAAAATTAGCATATTAACCTCGCATCTATATATCGTTAGTTTTACGCAGCATATTTTATGTTGTGATGTTTAAAATATTTGACTACCCTTTTGCAGTCATTTTGAAGTGTTTTCATGTGATTTTCTGAATTTTCCTTCATCTTTTCTTGTG
>NZ_JBAHZZ010000102.1:0-8240 GCF_037132785.1 Flavicella sp.
TAAAACAACTCCAAATTATTCAAGAAAAACTAAATAATAGACCTAGAAAGATACTTGGATATAAAACACCAAAAGAAATGATGGATATTGAACTTAAAATTGTAGCTTAGTAACATCATAAAACTAAAACGTTTTGTTGCGTTACAACTTTGAATCCAAGTAACAATGGTATCTATATCCTGACTTTTCACATCCTTTGGTCTGTCCACATTTTATACAAGTAAACCCATCTTGCCATTTTATTTTGGCTAAATAAGCCTTACAAGCTTCATCATTTGGTAATTCTTTTATAAAACTCAGTATATTTTGACCTTGAAAAACATCCATATCTGTTATATTTAATGACACTAATATACAGAAGCTAAATGACTAACTCAGCGAATTTATTATCAACCACTCTGAAATTCATTTGGTGTAATTAAAAGAGAGGAAGACGTTTCAGTAAAATGTAATCACAAAAAACCCCTTTGAAGTTTATTCAAAGGGGTTTTTTTATAGTATTGTTTGTGGATTAAAAGATATAACTGATTCCAATACCAAAAGTTTCTTTTACTTGAAATCCTTGGTAAGCATTGTCGTCATAAACTCCTTGAAAAGTTAAGTTGGTAGAAAACACATCGTTAATTTTCATAATTAAGTTCATTGTGTAGTCTATATCAACATTTTGGGGTTTACTAATATAATCACTAAATAAAGTAAGGATATTTTCCATTGAGATGTTTTCCATTAAGTTTATTCGGTAGTATCCACGAAGATTCATACCAAATTCATATCGCATATTTTCTCCAGGATCTACGCCATAAGTTTCCATCTCGTTACTTGATATAAAATCACCATCAATTAAAGTAAAAATTTCTCCTGATAAGAAGGTAAATTTAGAAGTAACAGGAGCTAAGTTGACAGATAAATTGTCGCTTTTTTTCCAGAAAAAACCAGGACCAAAACTTAAATAAGCAGGTTTGAAAAATCCAGAAACAGGGAAGTCTTTGTTGTTACCCGTTCCAGTATAATCACTACTAAAATTATTACCGTTAAGAAACTGAGTTTTAAAGTTATTAAAGAAAGATACATTCCAGTATTTCGTTATTTGTTTCCCTAAAATAGAGTTCAATTCTAATCTGTCATCTGTTTTTTTAGTGTCTTCACCCGCTACAGCAGAAATTCCTATAGTAGCAATTAATTTGTTATCAAATACCCATCCGTTTTTTGAGTAATTAAAATCGTAGTTGAAATTTGCATTTCCAGAGAACGCATTGTCCCCACCTGGTTGCCAGTTAGAAAAAGCAGATTGGTTCATCAATAAAGTTATTTTGCCAGTCGTTTTCCAGCTACCATCTTTTTTGGCGTCTTCATCTTGAGCAAATAAAATTGTATTTGTTAATAAAACAGTAAAAAGTAATATTTTTTTCATCATCATTTTTTTTAAAAAGTCAAAGGTACTATTATTTTGGCTTTTTGAAAAGCGGAACGGTAGAACATGCTTCTCCATACATGATAGAATTAGCAATTGGCAGTATTTTTTCAATCAACTGTGTATATGCGCTTGTGGGTATCGGTTTATTGGCACAACCTTTTATAATTACCGGTTTGTCTTTAATGTGGTCCGTGTCAAAATTATCTATGATTTTTTGATAGATAGAGCTTTCTAGCAGGTTAAGGTCTCCAACGACAATATGTTTTGTAAAAGGAGCTGCTTTTGTGGTAATTAATAAATAAGCCCATGATGGAATCACCGCATCAGCAGTACAGGTTAAAGCTACGTAACAGTTAGATAATGAACTCCAATCGAACTGTTCCAACGATTCTCTAAAATCTTTTTCTTTTAAGATTAGTTCCTGAAATAACCATTTTTTTATATCAAACAACACACGATCTCCTTTTGGGTAATAGTCTTCAAGGTCTATGGTGACTAATTTGCTATTAGTAACTTTATTTATAATCTCTTCCATTGTTTGATGAGTTCTTTTAAAGAGTTATAGAAATCCTAGTTCTAGTTTTGCTTCTTCACTCATCATGTCTTGAGTCCAAGTAGGGTCAAAAGTAATTTCAACCTCAGCGTTGTCAATTTCTTCCAATTCTTTAACTTTATCTTCTACTTCTTTAGGAAGTGTTTCTGCAACTGGGCAGTTGGGTGATGTTAAAGTCATTAGTATTTTGGCTTCTTTATTTTCGTTTACCATTACGTCATAAATCAATCCTAATTCGTAAATGTCCACAGGGATTTCGGGGTCAAAAATGGTTTTTAAAACCTGAACAATTTTTTCTCCTATGTCTGTAATTTGAGATTCTTCCATCTTAAATATTTATTTTGTTTTCGAATAGTTCAAAGATACGAATTATAGTTCTTTAAACTTTGTTTGATATTCGTGCTATAACTTATGAGTTAACTTTAGTTTGAAAAGCGAGTGCGTATAGTTTTATTTGTTTGATCATTGAAACCAATCCATTCGCTCTAGTAGGTGATAAATGCTCTTTTAATTCAATTTGGTCAATAAAAGTCATATCCGCCTTAATAATATCTGCAGGTGTCTGTTCGTTAAAAACACGTAAAAGCAAGGCCACAATCCCTTTTGTAAGGATTGCATCGCTTTCAGCAGTAAAGTATAAGGTGTCGTTTTTAAGTTCAGAATGAAGCCAAACTTTTGATTGACAACCTCTGATTAAATTCTCATCTTTTTTAAATTCGTCATCTATAATCGCTAATGATTTTCCAAGATCAATTATGTATTCATACCGCTCCATCCAATCTTCAAACATAGAAAACTCATCAATAATTTCTTCTTGTATTTCTTTGATAGTCATATTTTAAACTTATTTTTGCAAAGTTATTGAATCATACTGAAGTTTAAAGAATTTTACACAAAAGATTCTGAATTTTTAAAATACTAAAAATCAAGTAAATGAGTAAATTATTAATCGTTGGTACAGTTGCATTTGATGCAATTGAAACACCTTTTGGGAAAACGGATAAAATTTTAGGTGGTGCTGCTACTTATATAGCGTTGTCTGCTGCTAATTTTAAAATTACATCAGGAATTGTGTCTGTTGTTGGTGGAGATTTTCCTCAAGAATATATTGATATGTTAAATGATCGAAATGTAGATACTGAAGGTGTTGAAATTGTTAAAGAAGGAAAAACTTTTTTCTGGTCTGGTAGATATCATAATGATATGAATACAAGAGATACGTTGGCAACAGAATTAAATGTTTTAGAAAATTTTAGCCCTGTTGTTCCTGAAAAGTTTAAAGACGCAAGTATTGTAATGCTTGGAAATTTACACCCATTGATTCAAAATTCTGTTTTAGAACAAATGACAGAAAAACCAAAATTAATAATTTTGGATACGATGAATTTTTGGATGGATATTGCTTTGACTGAATTAAAAGAGGTGATTAAAAAGGTAGATGTAATTACCATTAATGATGAAGAAGCAAGACAATTAAGCGGAGAGTACTCTTTATTAGTTGCGGCTGAGAAAATTCAGGCTATGGGACCAAAATATGTTGTCATTAAAAAAGGAGAACATGGAGCATTATTGTTTCATAAAGAACAAGTTTTCTTTGCACCTGCTTTGCCTTTAGAAGAAGTTTACGACCCTACAGGAGCAGGAGATACTTTTGCAGGAGGGTTCTCTGGGTATCTTGCAAAAACAAAAGACGTCTCTTTTGAAAACATAAAAAACGCTTTGATTCACGGTTCCAATTTAGCCTCCTTTTGTGTAGAAAAATTTGGAACAGAGCGTATGCAAGATGTAACCGATACTGAAATAAATGAACGTTTGTTGAGTTTTAGAAATTTGACAAAATATGAAATGGAAATTCCTTTAAAGAATAAATAATTTAGTACAAACGGAAGTTGATTAATAACTCCAAAAGAGAATTTATATTATGAGTGATGCTATTAAACATGAATGTGGAATTGCAATGGTTCGTTTATTAAAACCGCTAGAGTTTTACAAAGAGAAATACGGATCTGCATTTTACGGAATCAATAAAATGTATCTATTGATGGAAAAGCAACACAATCGCGGACAAGATGGCGCTGGGTTTGCTAGTTTAAAATTTAATGCGAGCCCTGGTTCTCGTTACATCAGTAGAGTTCGTTCAAATCAATCTCAACCTATTCAAGATATTTTTGCGAAAATTAATGACCGCTTAAATCTGGGCTTGAAAGAGAATCCAGACAAGGTGGATGACGTTGCTTGGCAAGAGGAAAACCTTCCTTATATTGGGAATTTGTTTTTAGGGCATGTTCGTTATGGTACTTCTGGTGGAAATAGTATTGAAAATGTACATCCTTTTTTGCGTCAGAGTAACTGGAGACATAAAAATTTAATTGTTGCAGGGAATTTTAATATGACAAATTCTTCTCAGTTATTGGAGGAATTGATCGAATTAGGACAACATCCTAAAGAAAGTACTGATACCGTTACAGTAATGGAAAAAATTGGTCACTTTCTTGACAATGAAGTAGAAAGTTTGTATCAAGAATTAAAAGGTAATGTAAGTAAAAAAGATGCATCTCCTATAATTGCAGAAAAAATTAATATTCAAAGAATTTTAAAAAGAGCCACTAAAAGTTTTGATGGTGGGTATGCTATGGCTGGTTTGTTAGGGCATGGAGATGCTTTTGTAATGAGAGATCCAGCAGGAATTAGACCCGCTTTTTATTATCAAGATGATGAAGTATTGGTTGTCGCTTCTGAACGACCTGTAATTCAAACGGTATTTAACGTGCCTTTAGAATCGGTAAAAGAGTTGGATAGAGGACATGCAATTATTGTGAAAAAATCCGGTAAAATTACAATTGAGCCTATATTGGAACAATTGCCTAAAAAATCTTGTTCTTTTGAGCGAATATATTTTTCTCGCGGGAGTGATGCTGATATTTATAAAGAACGTAAGAATTTGGGGAAAATTATTTTTCCAGAGATATTAAAAAAGATTGATAATAATATCTCTAATACGGTATTCTCTTTTATACCCAATACAGCAGAAACTTCTTTTTATGGAATGAGAGAGGCTGCTGAGGATTTTTTAAATCAACAAAAATTAGAGAAAATATTAAAAGGAAAAAGACAGATTTCTGCTGAGAAACTAAAGGAAATTTTGTCCGAAAGACCTAGAATTGAAAAAATAGCGGTAAAAGATGTTAAGCTAAGAACGTTTATTGCTGATGATAAAAGTCGTGATGATTTAGTCGAGCATGTGTATGATATAACATATGGTGTTGTTAAAAAAGAAGACAATCTTGTTATTATTGATGATAGTATTGTGAGAGGAACTACTTTGAAAAAAAGTATTATTAAAATTTTAGACAGACTTAATCCAAAAAAGATAGTCATCGTTTCTTCTGCTCCTCAAATACGTTATCCCGATTGTTATGGAATTGACATGGCAAAAATCGGTGATTTTATTGCTTTTAGAGCTACTTTGGAATTATTGAAAGACACAGACCAATATCATATTGTTGCTGACGTGTATAAAAAATGTTTAAAACAACGAATCAAAGAAGATGCAGGAATTGAGAATTTTGTAAAAGAAATATACGCTCCATTTACTGCCGTTCAAATTTCGGATAAAATTGCTCAAATGTTGAAAACGCCTTCGATTAAAGCTGGTGTTGAAGTAATTTTTCAAACAATTGAAGGTTTGCATAAGGCTTGTCCAGATCATTTAGGGGATTGGTATTTTAGTGGAGATTACCCTACAAATGGAGGTAAGAGAGTTGTAAATGAAGCTTTCATTAATTTTTACGAAGGAAAAAACAAGAGAGCTTATTAATAAAATTATGCTTGTCTAAAAAGCCTCTTATGCTTGCATAAGAGGCTTTTTTGTGTTTTAAAGTGATTTTTAAATGAGGTAATAATAATTTGGGATATTTTTTATTCAGATAAGCAATAAAAATAGAAGCATAGCCCCATTACGGTTCTGTTTTATAATTAAAGATAAAGGAAATAGAAACTAATATAATCAATCATTTTGATGTTTATTTGGTATTAGTGTAAAGAGAGACTAGAAATATAGGTAGCGAACAGCCACGAGACCCAAGTGTTCGTAGGAGTGAGATGCACTCCGTTTTATTAGGTAGCCCACTTCCCCTAACTGCTGGTCGCTTTATAATTTCAGCTTGCATTTAATTTGTTTTGAGAGGAATATGTACATTAAAAGATGTGCCATCTTTTCTTGGATTAATATTAATTATTGCACAGGCACTATATAATACTTTTGGATTACCATGTTCATCAATTAAAAGTTGTGGACGTTCTAATCGGTCTACTTTAATAGTGTCACCTGTTTTGAGAATGACTTCTTTCTTCATGAAGAAGGAATTATCAGGCTTTGTCCATTTAATACCATCCAAGGATTCTAGTAGTGCAAGCCCAGGTTTTCCCACTGTAATTTTCCCTGTGAAATCTTTAAGTACTACGTAGAATTTTTCATGATCTTTATGATACCATACATAAGGATCTTCACCACTGGCAATGGTTCCATCATCATTACGTATGTCAAACACAAAATTATCTGTTGCAGTAAATGGTCCTGTTGGCGAGTCGGCTATAGCGACGCCATGAATACCTCTCCAGCCAGGATTGTAAAAATTTCCTTTGAAGTATAATAAATATTTTCCATCAGAAGGACGTTTAACAACTGAAGGATTAACTACAATTATGTTGTCAGGTTTAGGTTTTGTTCCTTCAGGTGAGGGTAAGATAATATTATTTGGCTTTACTCTTGTTCTTGGCGATAATATAGGATTGTCAGATCTATTATATTTACCTTTTACTAAATCTTCAAAACTATTGAACTCAATAACTCCAATACGCTGAGTTTGTTGAATTCTGTTACGTTTGGAAACTTTTTCTCCTTTTGAACCTTTAGGCTGAATGCCAGGGTCTTTTGCGCCTACATAATATAAATAATACTTTTTATTGAATTTTTTAATATGTGGATTATGAACCATTTGAGCATCCCATGCTGTTGAGTCCCCTTCTAAAGCTCTTCCTTTCAAAATGATTTTTTGAAATTTAAAATCCCTGTCAGGATATTTGGAAACGGCATATGCAATTTTTGAATGCAATAGCCATGAGTTTTTAAACATAGGAATGGAATCTCCACACTCCCAAGTAGAATAAAGCATATGGTATTTAATATCTTCTCCTTTTATAACACTACCACCCCATACAAATCGGTCTGGGTCGTTCAAAACAGATGGGCCTGAAATAATGTTGCCATCTATTTTTCCATTAATAGGTATCGCCTTAACTTTTAGTGTCTTTTCTTTGTTTTCAGCACAGCTTAAAAAAACAAGTATTAAGCCTAAATTCAATAGTAGTAGTTTCATGTTTTATTCAGTTTAGTGGTTTCAAATTTAGTTAAAACTATGCACTTTAGTGCATTTCTCTTTAGCTTCTGTCTTTTTTATCTTTGTGATATATGAGTTTAAAGAATAAATATTCACACCACTTCAACATTAAAGGTTCATATCGTTTAGAGTACCAAATATAGATTTCTTTACTCTAGAATAATTAGGTATTGCCGACTAGCGTTTTTTAAATGTTTTGATAATTAATTATTAGTGTTTGTTGTTTTTAGTTGCTCTTTCTTTTTAAATAATTTATCCAATGAAATCAAATCCTTAGCTTTGTTGTAGGGATCAGGATGTTACTTAGGGTTTTGTATTTAGAAGTTCAGTATAGATAAAAACTGTTTTCGCGACATGCTATTAGTGCTAAACCTCTGGAGTCAATTAAAAAACAGGATTAAGAAAAAATGAAATACGAATTAAGACTTTTTTGAAATAACTATTTTAAATTCGATTGGAAGTTTGGACTATTTTTACTTTTAATTGTATGTATTCCTATATTTATTCTAGTATTAAATGCAAATGAAACGGGCAACTATAGCTTAATTGGATTGGTCATGTTTTTTTCTGCATTGGTTCCGTTTTTGTTTTTAACGAAGTATGGAAGGGAAAAATCAAGTATACAAACGACTAAAAAATGGAATTATTTGATATTGGCCTTTATAATAGGACTGATATTTAGTGTCCTTTTATATTTTTTAGGAGAAGGTTTATATGGTGGGTCTTATAAGTGCCTCCATTCAATAACTTAACGCAACAAATCTAAATTTATAGATTTGTAAAATGGCAGTAAAAAAACATAGACGACTTACTCGTAAAGAAAGAGTATAAATTGAGACTCTTTTAGATGAAAAAAAATCAAAATCCTACATTG
>NZ_JBAHZZ010000150.1:0-5261 GCF_037132785.1 Flavicella sp.
TAAATCACAAATGCTATCTGCAAAAGTAGGTGTTATTTGTAGTTTCATGGCTTGAATATACATCTTAATAAGCTAACAAACAATGATTTATACCCTAAGTTTGGATGTTTGTTTTTGTCATGTACCTTGCAACGGTCTTATACTGGTAATTTTGGTGTTGTTAAAAGCAGAATGTCTTCTGTAGTTTAGTGAACACTTCTAGTACCATTTTTAATATTTAAACGACGTATTAAATTCGTTTATTTTTCATTTATATTTCACACAAAAACAAAACCGTAGAGGAGCTATGCTACTATTTTTATTGCTTAACTAAATAACAAACATTCCAAATTATTATTTAGCAGTTATAAAAAGTAAAACTGGTTTTTTTGTGTAAAATGTGGCATATTGGAAATCAAATTAGAAAAGGCCATTCCAAAATGTAAGACCGTTATTTCGATAAACTCAGTATTCACATGTGTACTGAGCTTGTCAAAGTTTATATTTACTACCCATTCAGCAAGTTAAGGGAACAATTAAGTCTTACCTGGTAAGCCAGTTTTTAGCATTTGTAAAAGCTTCTAACCAAGGCGAAACTTCATCTTTTCTACCTACTGGATAATTTGCCCAGTTCCATTGGAAAATAGAACGTTCTATATGTGGCATCATTACCAAATGACGTCCATCTTTTGAAGTCATCATAGCCGTATTAAAGTCAGAGCCATTTGGGTTTGCTGGATAAGCTTCATATCCATATTTAGCAACGATATTATATTTTTCTTCGGTATAAGGAAAATTAAATTTTCCTTCACCGTGAGAAATCCAAACTCCTAAGGTATTTCCTGCTAAAGAGCTTAACATTACAGAATTGTTTTCTTGTATGTTAACAGAAGTAAAGTTGCTTTCATGTTTAAAAGAATCATTATGTCCCATTGCTGGTTTATCTTTATGTTCTGGGTTGATCAATCCTAATTCGATAAACAATTGACATCCGTTACAGATCCCGATAGATAAAGTATCATCTCTTTTAAAGAAATTCTCCAAAGCTAATTTTGCTTTTTCGTTGTATAAAAATGCACCTGCCCAACCTTTGGCAGAACCTAATACATCAGAGTTAGAAAAACCTCCAACAGTACCAATAAATTGTACATCTTCTAAATTTTCACGTCCTGAAATTAAATCAGTCATATGAACATCTTTTACATCAAAGCCAGCTAAATACATTGCGTTTGCCATTTCTCTTTCTGAGTTAGAACCTTTTTCGCGAATAATTGCTGCCTTAGGTTTAGGCTTGTTAGCGTCTAAAACAGGTAGTTTCCCCTCAAAGTTAGTAGGGAAGGTAAATTGTAAGGGTTGCTCTTTATAATTGTTAAAACGTGCTGTTGCTAATCCGTTAGCCGTTTGTTTATCGTCTAATAAATAAGAAGTTCCAAACCAGATATCACGTAAATATTCAATATTAAATATTTCAGTAGTATCGTTGTTTTTAATAGTAACTTCACTTGATTTAATTGCATTTCCTAATAGAGTAAAGGCAACATTATTTGCAGTTAATATGTTTTCAATTTCAGTATCGTCAGATTGGATAATTACACCACTATTTTCGGCAAATAAAGCTTTGATAGTATCCGATTCACCTAAGGCAGAGATGTCAATATTGGCACCTACCATTTGTTGAGAGAAGCACATTTCTAAGATTGTAGTAATCATGCCTCCGGCAGAAATATCGTGCCCTGCTAAAATCCTACCTTCTTTGATTAGTTGTTGAATTGTATTAAAAGCCGTTTTAAACTTTTCTGAATCGTTGATATTTGGACTTTCATTTCCTATTCCAGCAAGAGTTTGTGCGAAAGAAGAACCTCCTAACTTAAAACGATCATTAGAAAAATCGATATAATAAATTTTGTTTAGACCTCTTTTTTGGAAAACTGGTTCTACAACCTTCGTAATATCGTTACAGTGTCCTGCTGCAGAAATAATTACTGTACCTGGAGCAATTACATCTTCGTTAGGATATCTTTGTTTCATTGAAAGAGAATCTTTTCCAGTAGGGATATTGATTCCTAGTTCTATTGCAAATTTTGAAACCGCTTCAACAGCATTGTACAAACGAGCATCTTCTCCTTCATTTTTACAAGGCCACATCCAGTTAGCGGATAATGAAACAGAGTCTAAATTGTTTTCTAAAGGAGCCCATACTAAATTAGTCAAAGATTCTGCAATTGCATTTCTAGAACCTGAAATTTCATCGATTAAACTCGCAATCGGTGCATGACCGATACTGGTAGCAACTCCTTCTTTTCCTTTATAATCTAATGCCATTACAGCTACATCATTCAATGGCAATTGTAAAGGTCCTGCAGTTTGTTGTTTAGCAACTTTACCTCCAACACAACGGTCAACTTTATTTGTCAACCAATCTTTACAGGCAACAGCTTCTAATTGAAGTACATTTTCTAAATACTCGTGAATATTTTCAGAATTATAACTTAAGTCGGCGTAATTCCTTTTGATAGTTTTATCTGTCAAGATTGTTTTAGGAGAACTTCCAAACATATCTTCCATAGATAAATCCATTGGTTTTTCTCCTGTTGTAGCCGATTCAAATGTAAATTTATTGTCAGCAGTAACATGTCCTACAGTATACATTGGAGAGCGTTCTCTGTCTGCAACACGTTTTAAATAATCAATATCTTTTTCATTGATAACCAGTCCCATTCTTTCTTGAGATTCGTTTCCTATGATTTCTTTAGCAGATAGGGTAGGGTCACCTACAGGTAATTTATCCAAGTCGATTTTACCTCCTGTATCTTCTACCAATTCAGACAAACAGTTTAGGTGTCCACCCGCACCATGATCGTGGATAGATACAATTGGATTGATGTCAGCTTCCACCATTCCTCTTATGGCATTGGCAGCACGTTTTTGCATTTCTGGGTTCGAACGTTGCACAGCGTTTAATTCAAGTTGACTGTCCATTCCTCCAGTGTCAGCAGAGGATACCGCAGCTCCACCCATACCAATTCTGTAGTTGTCACCACCGAGAATTACAATTTTGTCTCCTTTTTGAGGGGTATCTTTTAAAGCTTGATTAATTTTACCATATCCGATACCTCCTGCTTGCATAATCACTTTGTCAAAACCTAATTTTCTAGCTTGGACAGAGTCCGTTGAAGTCTCCTGAAACTCAAAAGTCAATAAAGAACCAGAAATTAAAGGCTGTCCAAATTTGTTTCCAAAATCAGAAGCTCCATTAGAAGCTTTGATTAAAATATCCATTGGGGTTTGGTACAACCAATCTCTTTCGTCCATTGTTTCCCAAGGTTTGTTTTTAGACAAGCGAGAGTAAGAGGTCATATATACTGCTGTACCAGCCAAAGGTAAAGAGCCTTTTCCTCCTGCTAATCTATCTCTAATTTCACCACCAGATCCTGTAGCAGCACCATTAAAAGGCTCTACAGTAGTAGGAAAATTATGTGTTTCTGCTTTTAATGAAATTACAGATTGGTATTCCTTTGTTTCGTAAAAGTCTGGTTTGTCTGCCGACTTAGGGGCAAACTGTTCTACTTTAGGTCCCTTTACAAAAGCAACATTATCTTTATATGCAGAGACAATTCCATTAGGGTGTTCATCTGATGTATTACGGATCATTTTGAATAAGGAAGATTTTTTTTCTTCTCCATCAATTATAAATGTTCCATTGAATATTTTATGTCGACAGTGTTCTGAGTTGATTTGTGAAAAACCAAATACTTCTGAGTCGGTTAATTCTCTTCCAATCTTTTTAGACATACCTTCTAGGTAAGCTATTTCATCATCACTTAATGAAAGACCTTCTTGCTGATTAAAATCTTGAACATTATCAATATTTAAAACTGCTTTAGGCTCTGAGTTGATAGTGAAAATTTCTTGATCTAAGTTAGTGTACAACACCTGTAACATAGGATCAATTGTCGCTTCTTTAGAATCAACTTTGCAGAACTCTTCAATTCTAATGATTCCTTTAATACTCATGTTTTGCGTGATCTCCACGGCATTTGTACTCCAAGGAGTGATCATCTCTTTTCTAGGTCCTATAAAATACCCATCTAAACTAGGAGCATCAATTTGCGTAGCGTTTCCGAAAAGCCAAACTAATTTTTGAATGTTTTCCGGTGAAAGTTCTTTGGTTTTAACTGCAAATACAGTCGTATTTTGTTGAAAGAATAGAATCATTGAGTCTTAAATATTAAAAGCGTTTATGCTTAGATTTTTAAAAGCACAAATTTACAAAATAAAGTTAGAAAACGCAGTACCTAAGAAAATCAAAAAATGTTTTTTTTAAGTATTGAGAATTAGGACTACGATTATCTTGAGTTTGTAATTTATGTCTATAGGAATATTAGAGTCTCCAATTTTTATTACGAAACTAATTAGAAGTATTTATTTTAATAGACTATTTAGTTGTTATACCTCTTAATTAGGTCACTTCATAGAGTTTTAATAAAAGGAGTAGCGTTTCAATTGTATATTGTAGGATAGAATTTTAAAGGGACAACTTTTAATAAGAAGTAAAATAATAGAAATCAATCAAAAACAAGAAAGATGGAAAAAGTATGTATAAATGATTTTTCCCCTTCGGAATTACATACTTGGATGAAAGAATTTTATCCAAATGGATTGAATAGAGCTAATTTAGAAAAAGCGAGTAACTCAGCAAATATTAGGTATTTTCTTAGGAAGAGACATTTCTTAGAAAGAGTGGATATGCTTGGGTTTAGTAAAGAAGAAAAAGCTAGATTTAATGTTGAAAAAATGAAATTAGGCAGAATTGCCAACGACTATAAAGAAGCTGAGAGTGAATTCATGATAGTTCGGAGTAGGTATAAAAAAAATAAATTCAATAAAAACTGTTCCGCTGAAGAGATAAAAGCTAAATTAAAATGTGCATTTAAAGGTTACAATTTTGACGATGAAATTTTAAAACCGGAATACTAATTATATTTCCTAAAACCTGCAGTATCATCTTATATTATTTCACTTCTATTTTGTAAGGCTACTTAACATCTAAAATCGTTTAAATTCTTTTGTTTGTTCATTTTATTACTGTTTCAGTAGTTAGAAGAGAGGACATAACAAAATAAATCTAATTTTTTGTTCTGAGTTAGTCATTTAGTTTCTGTATCTTAGTGTCATTAAATATAACAGATATGGATGTTTTTCAAGGTCAAAATATACTGAGTTTTATAAAAGAACTGCCAAATGATGAAGCTTGTAAGGCTTATTTAGCCAAAATAAAATGG
>NZ_JBAHZZ010000159.1:0-6204 GCF_037132785.1 Flavicella sp.
TTATTTTGGCTAAATAAGCCTTACAAGCTTCATCATTTGGTAGTTCTTTTATAAAACTCAGTATATTTTGACCTTGAAAAACATCCATATCTGTTATATTTAATGACACTAAGATACAGAAACTAAATGACTAACTCAGAAAACTTTTACTTTATCATCCAAAGATGATAATTTAAGATTATTTAAAATTAGTATAATAAGGGTTGCAATAACTAATATCATTTCCATTTGTCAATTTTTTTAAACAAATGTAAGTCTTTTACCTTTTTTTTATAGATATAACAAAATATATATTTTCACACTACAGATAGCTTCACTAAAAATCAGTATTTACGTTGAATAACAACAAAATAATATTTGGCTTTTTCCTTTTTTTCTAACGTTACTTCTCAATCAACCAAGAAATTAAAGGATAAAGATACCTACTCAGAAACAAAATATAATTGTTGAAAGTTAAGACCGTTGCAGGTATTAAAAAAAAGATCAAGTAGCTTGTCTTTAGTTGTTCAAGTCATGTATTTCACCTGTAGAACAAGAGAAAAGCCACTCGTTATTTATATTTCTATCTTACAAAATACAATATTGTTGTTAATGAGTTGTGATACTGTGAAAATGTCTGTTTAATAGTTAGTTAAATTAGGAGAATTGTTAAACTCAAAGCTCCTTGAGCACCAATCACTAAGGACTGTTCAATGTCAGCCGTTTTTGATGGTCCAGAAATAAATATTCCATAGTCGAAATCTGAACTCTCTATTTTTTCAAATGCATGATGTTGTGTTGCTACAATCTGTGATTCTTTTAGAACGAGCACTAAATGTGTAGTAATAATTGGTAGTACTCGTATTATAAGGTTAACTTCAGAAATCCAGACTGCTCCATTTTCCGCAATTCCAATTTCACCCTCTAAAACTAATACATCTAAATCGTCTAACTCCTGTGGTTTTTTAATTTCAGAAATATCAATCGTACTAAATCCACTTGCTTCAATTATATGAGAATAATTATTTTTTGCTAAAGGAAATAATTCAATCAATTTCGGAATAATTTCATCTATAGAATTTAGTGTTAATAAATTTCCACCAACGGCTTCGATCATCTTTTTAAACTTTGATAACTGATTTTCATTAACGTCAACAAAAATATCTTTATCAATCTTAGGTAGTTCTAACAACGATGGTTTGTTTGTCTTAATTTTTTCAAGTATCTTTTCTCTACTGTTCATCTTTATTTTTTTTAATATACCAATCATCAAAACTTTCCTTTTCTCCTTTAGGTAAGTCTCTACTTCTTCCCCAAATATTGGGTTTCGAATTAATTACAGATTTTGGCAAATTTCGTAACGACCACCTTGCTATTTTTCCAATACGTTCAAATTTCTTCGGATTTGCAAAAACATCTCCCATTATTTTCATGGATGCCTTTTTTAATTTAGGCTGTGGAGTTTCTTTAGTAATAATCTGACGCCACTTATACAATTGGGTGTGAATATCAATTTTTACAGGACAAACATCTGAACAAGAGCCACACAAAGTTGAAGCAAATGGTAGGCTACTGTGTTTTTTTAAATCTATTCCAGGTGATAAAATTGAGCCAATAGGACCAGGGATAGTTGCATTATAACTATGACCTCCACTACGCCTGTAAATTGGACAAGTATTCATACAAGCACCACATCGAATACAATGTAAGGAAGCTCTAAAGTCGGGTCTACTTAATTGTTCAGATCTACCATTATCTACTATTACAATGTGCATTTGAGTGCCTTCTCGTTTCCTTTTAAAATGTGATGAATATGTGGTAATGGGTTGCCCAGTAGCACTACGAGCCAACAATCGTAAATAAACTCCTAAATGTTCTTGCTTCGGAATTAATTTTTCTACTCCCATACAAGCAATATGAATTGGAGCTAAATGTGCTCCCATATCGGCATTCCCTTCATTGGTACACACTACAAATCCACCGGTTTCTGCAATTGCAAAATTAACACCTGTAATTGCTGCATCTGCTTCAATAAATTTTTTACGTAAGTGTTTTCGTGCTGCATTGGTTAGATATTTCGGGTCTCCACCACAAGGTTTTGTGCCCAAGTGTTCTTGAAATAGTTCATCAACTTCTTCTTTACTTTTATGAATGGCTGGTAAAACAATATGACTAGGAATTTCTTTTGCTAATTGAACTATATATTCACCCAAATCGGTATCTATAATTTCAATATCATGTGCCTCCAAAAACGGATTTAAATGACATTCTTCTGTCAGCATAGATTTGCTTTTTACAACTTTTTTGGCATTGCCATCTTTTAATATTTGATGAACAATTCGATTGTGTTCATCTCCATCTGCTGCCCAGTGAACTTGAATGCCGTTTTTCTGAGCATTTTCTTCAAACTGAATTAAATAGTTATCTAAATTTGACAGCATATGGGCTTTAATACCTGAACCTAAAGTACGTAATTTTTCCCATTCCAAAACTTGGTGAACAGCATTGTCTCTTTTGTGTCTAACAAACCATAATGCTTTATCGTGCCAGTTTACTTTATTCTCGTTTTTATTAAATATTTCTGCCGCTTTTGAGTGACTCATTTGTAAACTATTTAATTGATTTATTCAAAATTTCGGCAATATGCAAAACTCGTAAAGGTTGATTATTTCTATTTATCAATCCTTCTAAATGCATTAAGCAAGAAGTATCTGAAGCAGTAATAACTTCGACTCCATTATCCAGATGATCTTGAATTCTATCTTTTCCCATTTTTACAGAAACTGCCTCTTCGACAACCGAAAAAGTTCCTCCGAATCCGCAGCATTCATCTTTTCTTGTAAGTTCCATGATTTCGGTTCCTTCAACCTCTTTTAGTAAATCGTCAATTACAGAAAACGAAGGCCCAACAATTTCAGAGCAAGATCCCAATCTTAAACCTCTGAGGCCGTGACAGCTTTTGTGCACACCTACTTTAAAAGGAAATTTTGCTCCAACATTTTTAATCTTTAATATATTTATGATAAAGTCGCATAATTCAATAACATTTTCTCGAACCTTTATAACTTCATCCGTTTGATCAATTATATCATAATGTTTTTTTACATGATAAGCACAACTACCTGATGGAGTAACGATATAATCAAAGTCCTTAAAATTTTTGATAAAATTATGACAAGCACCAATAGATTCTGATT
Organism: Flavicella sp.; assembly: GCF_037132785.1. Classification (GTDB taxonomy): domain Bacteria; phylum Bacteroidota; class Bacteroidia; order Flavobacteriales; family Flavobacteriaceae; genus Flavicella. Next base: position 3,177 of record NZ_JBAHZZ010000159.1, read on the forward strand.
CGTAACCAGAATTAGCCATGGGCTGACCACAACAAGTTTGACCCGATGGGTAAACTACATTTACATTTAACCGCTCTAAAACTTCCAATGTTGCCTTTCCAACTTGTGGATATAATTGATTGATATAACAGGGGATGAATAGGCCAACGGTTATGCGGTTTTTCGTTTTTTTAAAGTTCATATATTTATTCATTTACAACCACTTTTCACCTTATATTAACAAAAGGCAGTGGTTTTTTAAATTTCCTTATAAATTTACCATTTCTGATCTTTAGGATTAATAAGGTTTTTTTACTTATAGTATACTGAAATTGAATTATTAATTTTCATAATAATCAACTCTATATTGAATAGATTTCTGAATTTTAAATATCCGATTTCAGTATACTATTTGTAAATTCTAATCATTTTTTTGTATGAAGGCTTATGTAGGTTGCTATTAATTTTGATTTATTCTTTAAGTATAAAGCCAAACAATATTTTTGTACTCTAATGTTTATTGAAATTAATTTCCATTCGATATTTCAAATTTACTAAAGACTCTTAATCCGCACCAAACAATAATTAAAAAAGATGTAAATGACAAAATAATAGGGAAGTTAACTTTTGAAACTTCCAATAATTTTATATTAATAACGTCACCCGTTCTAAAATCAATAATCATTCCTTGTAATTTAGTCCTCCGAGTTCTACCAAGAATTACCAAACCATCAATCGTCCAACAGGATTAAATGTTTGTGTTATAGAATTGATTACTGTAATTTGTAATTCCTAAGAGGCGAACAATGAGATTGTTAAAGTAATGAGGTTAATCTGCTTTTTCTAAAAAAGTGTTTTTTATAGTTATCATCAATATGAAATTTATCAAGGCTCAATTCAAAAATAAAACACACGAGTTACAAACTCAAGATATGTAGTTTTTAACCTCAATATGCTTTATTAAATACAAAATTTATTTACTTGTATTGAGCATATACAACTTTGGTTTGTAAATACTCTTCCATTCCGTGTTTTCCATCGGCTCCACCGATACCAGATTTTTTCCATCCAGCATGAAATCCTTGAATGGCTTCAAAGTGTTCTCTATTGATATAAGTTTCTCCAAATTGTAATTCATTAGAAGCATGCATTACTTTATTGAAATTTTCAGAAAAAATGGAAGATGTCAACCCGTATTCACAGTCATTTGCTAATGAAATAGCTTCATCTAAAGTGTTAAATTTCATAACTGGTAAAATGGGGCCAAACACTTCTTCTTGAATTATTTGCATATTTTGAGAGATGTTTGCTAATAAAGTAGGTTCAAAGTAATATCCCTTATCAAACTTACTTAATCTACTTCCGCCAATAAGGACTTCTGCACCTTCTTTTTTAGCGTAGTTAACCATTTCTTCTACTTTGTCAATTTGATCTTTGGAAACCAGACTACTCATGTCTGGATTGTTGTCAGCAAATGCATCATCTACTTTAACAGCTGCCATCTTTTTAGAGATTTTATCCATAAATTCGTCATATATTGTTTCTTCAACGTAAACTCTTTCGGCACAATTACAAACTTGTCCACTGAAAATAACTTTTGATGATACAATTGCATTAACCGCTAAATCCATGTCTGCATCGGCACAGACAATAGCTGGTGCTTTACCTCCTAATTCTAATGACACTCTTGTAATATTAGTAGCAGCTGCTTCCATGATTTTTTGACCTGCAAATACACTTCCTGTTAAACTAACAATTCCTGTAATAGGACTTTTAGTAAGAGCGTTACCAACGATGGTTCCAGAGCCACAAACGAAATTTAAAACACCGTTAGGAAGTCCAATGTTTTCAATTAATTTAATGAATTCCATGATTGTATTTGGAGCAGTACAACTTGGTTTTATTACGCAGGTGTTTCCTGTTATTAAAGATGGAGCAACCTTACGAGCCATTACAAAGAAAGGAAAGTTCCAAGGGCAAATTCCTACAACAACTCCAATCGGTGCTTTGTGTAAAAAGATATGTTCCTTTCTTCTGTCACTTTGTATAATTTCTCCTTCTATTCTTCTTGCCCAACCAGCATTATAATCAAAATAATCAGCCGTAACATCAATTTCAACTTGTGCTAAGCTAATAATTTTAGCTTGCTCCTTTGCTAATGTTTTAGCTAAGAACACTCTATTCTCCCGAATAACAAATGCCATTTTATTTAAATATTTTGCTCTTTCAATTGCTGCTAAAGATTTCCACTCAAGTTGAGCTTCTTGTGCGGCCTCTAATGCTCTGTTCGCATCTTCAATAGCCCCTTTAGGAATCAATGATATCACCTCTTCTGTGCAAGGATTTAGGACTTTTGTAACTTCTGATGAAATAGATTTTACAAACTTCCCATTAATGTATTGTTGGTATTCTTTCATAATAGATGGTTTAAATTTATATTTTTGATTAATGTGAAATGAACAAAGAACATCTTATGTTATTCTTTATTTTATTTCAGTACTAATTGAGTATTTACTTATTTATCAAAATTATAAGTTAATACCTCTTAAAAATTTATCCAATACAAACAAAATTATGTATAATATAAACATATGGGTTTTGTTGTGAAATAAATCACAATCAATCTAATTCTAAAAACAGAAATGAAGTTAATGTTTTATTTCAGATAATGAGAGAGATAAGATGTTTAAATTGATGTTTTATTTAAAATAGATTGTTCTGGTTTGTATTTGGAATAGTGATTTCTGTGATTAATTTAAACATTTGATAAAAATAATTCCTGTCAGAAAAAGATAAGCATTGAGGAGTTTTCTTTTACTATGACTACTTCTGCATGTTATTCTGTACACGTTCCAAATGTAAGTGTTGATGATTTAAGACCGTTGCAATGTACATGACAAAAACAAACATCCAAACTTAGGTTTTATATCATTGTTTGTTAGCTTATTAAGACGTATATTATAAGTTATGAAACTACAAATAACACCTACTTTTTCAGATAGCATTTGTGATTTACGTACAAGAAAGATAAAAGCTACATTTTTTAGTC
>NZ_JBAHZZ010000187.1:0-33159 GCF_037132785.1 Flavicella sp.
ATTTTGGCTAAATAAGCCTTACAAGCTTCATCATTTGGTAGTTCTTTTATAAAACTCAGTATATTTTGACCTTGAAAAACATCCATATCTGTTATATTTAAGGACACTAAGATACAGAAACTAAATGACTAACTCAGTAATGTTAATTTTCAGTTTGTAAAAACTGATAATTTTATTATTATAATAAAATGAATCAGATGCGGAAGTTGAGTCTTAATAAAAAAGCGTTTATTATTAAAAATTAATTTAAGTTTTTAATTTTCCCTAAAATTAAAACGGTATATGTGTTCCTTGTTTTTAGTGTCAGCTATTAATTCTAGGAAACAAACCTCTATTAGATCTTATAAACACCCATTTGGACTAGTTCAAAAATTATTTTAGCTTCCATAATGGAGTCGTCTAAACCTCTGTGTACTTCTGTTTTTTGTATATCAGGGAAAAGAATGTCCCAAGCTTCTTGTGCTTTGGGCCATTTAAAACCTCTAGATCCTTGTATTTTAAAATATTGAGTGCTGACTTTCATAGGGCAAGCTACTTTGTCGCCTAGATCAAAACCATTTGAGGTTAAGAATGAATTGTCGAAATCTCTATTCCAAGCCGTGATTCTTCCTTTGTAGTTGTTGAGTATTTCTTGAATTTCATCGGCATAATGGTCTAGAGGTTTTGCATTTCGAACTTCATCGATGTTCATAAAGCCATTTTCAAAAATCCATGACCTTCTGTGTTTTGCAGTTAAATTTGGGTCTTTAAAGACATTGTTGAAGAGTTCGATAATTTCACCTGTTTCTATATTGAGTTTAACGATGCCTAATTCTAGAATAAAATCGTTGATAGGACTTAGGCCTGTTGTTTCAATATCTAATACTAAGATTTCGTTTGCCATATTGTATTTATAATTATTTTTCAAATATATAAAAATGTGACAATGTTTAATTCTTCTGAGAGCTAATAAAAACAAAAAACCGTAAAGAATAAATCTTTACGGTTTTTAAGTGGTGCCTCCAGGAATCGAACCAGGGACACATGGATTTTCAGTCCATTGCTCTACCAACTGAGCTAAGGCACCATTGTTGCTGAGCTTAAGAGGTTGGCTCTTTTGCTTAGCGGTTGCAAAGATACATGTATTTTTTAGATATATCCAAACATTTTTTTAAAAATCTATTTGTATATTTGGACATTGGATAAAATTTATGGCGTATTTAATAATTGATGCAGGTAACACACGTGTAAAACTGTTTGTATTCGAAGGAGATAAAATTATTTTTAGTGCAAGTGAAGAATCTCAACGATTGGAAAAAATCATTTTAATCATTTTAAAAAAATATTCAATTGGAAAGATAATACTTTCTTCTGTCGGAGCTTTACAGAAAAAAATTACTGAAATAGTAAATAGAGAAGTTCCCTTGATTTTACTTTCTCATAAAACAAAACTTCCTTTTGATAGTTTATATTCAACTCCAAAAACTTTAGGTGTCGATAGAATTGCACTTGTGTGTGCAGCATCAATCTTATATCCTTCAAAAGATGTATTGATTGTTGATGCAGGAACTTGTGTAACTTTTGATTTATTAAATAAAGAAAACACCTATTTAGGAGGCGCAATCAGTTTAGGATTAGAGATGCGCTATAAGGCATTGAATTCTTTTACAGAAAAATTACCGAGATTGAGTTTTAAAAATCCTGAAATTTTAATTGGTGATAGTACAGAGTCCTGTATTCACTCTGGAGTGGTGAACGGGTTTGTTGCTGAAATAAAAGGTATAATTGAACAATATGAATTACAATACCCTAATTTAACAATTGTTTTAACAGGAGGTGACATGAATTACTTGTCTAAAAGATTAAAAAACAGCATATTTGCAAATCCGAACTTTTTAGTAGAAGGTTTGAATGCAATATTGAAATATGAAACATAAGAATGATGCAAAAAAGAATTTTGTTTTTCTAATTACAAATTCTAATTATTGGAAAAAGCAACAAGCAGCTCCCTGTTTTTTTTTGGAATTGGAAACAATTTCCTAAGTAAAACGTTAGAAGAAAATATAAGGAATGGTGTTGGTACGGTAGTATCAGTTGCTGGGAATCTGAATTTTAGTTATCCAGAAGTTTTGTAAGGTTTGTTTTTTACTGCTTATTCTGTTGGAGATATTAACGAGTTGTTTTCAGAGAGAGGTGAGTGTCGTTACGGAGTGAATATGGGAATGGAGCTTGAAGCAAGCGCAATAACAGACCTTGGTATGCTTTTGGTAGGATTAAGAAAAGTATTGATATTTTAGAATGTCAGTTTGGAGTGAAAGGAGAAGTTTCTTCTGTTATATGGTAGAAGGAAAATGTTTTTTGTTAAAAGTACATCTCTGTAAGGTAAGTGGTTTATAATGAGAAGAATAAGTTAATAAATATATTAATAGCGTAAGTAATATGAAAAAAATTATTTTAATTGTAACATGTTTAATTTTTAGCTCCCAAATAAGTTTTGCACAAGAGGATGCTAATATAAAATACAACCTTTTTAGAGGAGATTATAAAGCTAAGAACTATGAAGCAGCTTACGATAATTGGATTTGGTGTATGGATAATGCACCTAAATTATCTGTAAATATTTATAAGTTAGGTATTACAGTCGCAAAAGATAGATTTACCAAAGCATCAGAGGCTGATAAGCCAGAAGCTATTGCATTGGTAAAAAGAGTATTTGATCAAAGGCTTGAGTATTTTCCTAAAGATTTCGCAAAAGTGTATAGTGATTATGCTGATTTTCTGGTAGATGCAGAACAATCAGATGAAGAGATTTATGAAGTTTTGAAAAAGGCTTATAAAGCTGATGCTTCTAAAATGGGAGTGAAATCAATTTATAGATATTTCCAATATGTAACAGATGAGTATAAAGATAAAGATGTTCAGTATGTTTTTGACACATATGATAATATAGAAAATGCTGTTGAAAAGAAATTAAATTATTATGCTACAAAATTAGATGGTTATTCGGATAAGGAAGAGCAAGGCAGTGTATTGTCTTCTAAAGAAAAATCTCTAAAGAACGCCTATGAGAATAACTCTAGAGCTGTTGGGCAGGTTACTGGTGGTTTGGACAAGATTATATCAGATTTATCTACATGTGAACGTTTGATTCCTTTGTATACTTCAGACTTTGAGACTAATAAGGAAAACGGGACTTGGTTGAGGTCTGCTGTAAATATGATGTATAAAAAAGAATGTACTGAAGATCCATTGTATGATATTTTGGTTGAAGCTTATGTAGCTGCCGAACCTTCTCCAGATGCATCAGTGTTTTATGCGGGTATACTTGTGAAAAACAATGAGATGGATAAGGCAAGAGAGTATTTCTTAAAAGCCGTTGAACAAGAGTCTGATCCATTTAAAAAGGCTGGATACTTATATAAAATTGCTCAAATTTTAAGAAAAAAAGGAATGAAATCTCAAGCGAGAAAATCTGCTTTAAGAGCAATCAGCTTCAAAAGAAGTATGGGAGAAGCTTATTTGCTAATTGCTGGTTTATATGCTTCAAGTGCTAATTCATGTGGTACATCAGAATTTGAAAAGAGAATGGTTTATGTAGCGGCTTCTGACATGGCTCAAAAAGCGGCATACGTAGATCCTATAAATAAGAGTAGAGCTTTGAAATACGTGAGAAGTTACAAAGGTTCTGCTCCAGATAAAACGGCAATCTTTACCGAAGGTTTAGAATCAGGAAGTTCATATAAAATAGGATGTTGGATTGGTACTACTGTTAAAATACCTTAACTTAGGAAGGAAGTAGAAAAGAGGTTTCCTTAAAAATATAATTATGTTGAAAAACATTTTGAATACATTGCAAAACATTGTTATCCTATTTGTGGTAACAATGTTTTTTTCTTGTGCCAACAGTGTCAAAGAAGTGAATGATTTTTTGGCAGATAAAAATTTACCAGTAGGTGAGTCAGAAGATGTGCGTCATGTTTATAAAGATTCTGGAAGGATTGTATTTCGGATGATTACGCCGTTGTTGTATGATTTCTCTAATAGAGAGTCTCATCCTTATTCGGAATATCCTAAAGGTATAAAATTGGTAACGATTGGTAATTCAGGAAAAGACTCTACTACCGTTACAGGAAATTATGCTAAATCTTTTAATAAAACTAGGATATCTGAGCTCATAGGAGACGTTGTCGTTTATAACCATACGGATAACTCGATGTTGAAGACACCGCAATTGTACTGGGATCAAAAGACAAATTATGTTTTTACTGAAGAGAATTTTTCTTTAATCGTAGATGGTGACACTATTAAAGGTAAAGGGTTTGAATCTAACCTAGATTTATCAGGCTGGTTGTTAAAAAAAATAACAGGTGATATTAAAATTAAAGAAGAAGAATGAATACATTTGGGAAATATTTAGAAATAGCATATGCTATTATAGGAGTTTTTTTTATAGGAGAAGGAATTTTTTCTTGGATAGGAAATGATAGGGAAAAAGCATATATTTCTATCGGTTTTGGAGTGTTGGCTATTTTTATGTTTTTCTTTAAAAGGAATTTTCGAAAAAAACGATCTTAAATTAACCGTTTAGAATAAATTAATTGAGTTCGTCTTTTTGTCTCCAGATATTAAAGTCTTATAAATTTTGAATTTGGAACAATTTGAAGAAGCTTAGACTAAGCTTTATCAAATAGAGAACTTCTTTTAATGAATATTTAGCCAAAATAAAAAGGTAAAATGGATTATTAACATGAAATGATGTAAAGCATAAAGCTTTGAATAGTCAGATTATAAATTTCATTGTTATGATTTTTAATTGTAGAAAGCACAAGTAAACACCTTTATTTCAAAGTAAAGTTTGCCCTTCAAAAGGGCAATGGTAATAATAAAACACAGTTGGTGTAAGTTATTATAAATCATGATTTGGATACTCTATGTTTGCTAATTTTCTGATTCTATCTAGTGTTTTTATCAGGTCTAAGCTAAAAGATAGAGGCAGCATTGGGCTTTCCGTGAGTCCTTGATCTAAGCAATCCATCACATGTGCTGCTTCATTTTGATAACCCAAACCTTTTCCGTGCTCGCAATGAATTTCAGTGAATTTCCCTTTTTTTCCTATTCGTAGCGGAACCTGTAACTCACGAGAAATACGTACTGAACCTTCTGTAAAATAAAATTCAGAATCGTTAAAAGCATTGCATTTAAACCCAGAAGCTAAATTGGCAGAGTTTCCGTTTTTGTATTTAAAGAGCATTTCTATGTTTTCATCAATACCTGTTTTTCCCAGTTCCACATCAATGGTAATTTCATCTGGAACGCCTAAAGTCATCAATGCCGTAAAAACGGGATAAATACCGATATCTAATAACGAACCTCCACCAAGATTTTTATTAAAAATACGATGATGTTCGTCAAAAGTAGCAAAGAATTTAAAATCACATTTTACATGTTGTAGCGCTCCTAGTTCTTTGGACTTGATGATGTCTAAAACTTTTAAAAAAGAGGGGTTAAAACGTGTCCAAAAGGCTTCCATTAGAAAAGTGTTATTCTCTTTAGAAGCCTGAATCATTTGTTCCACTTCTTTTGTGTTGATGGCAAATGCTTTTTCGCATAAAACTGCTTTTTTAGCCTTTAAGCAGAGTAAAGAATGTTCTAAGTGATGAGAATGTGGGGTGGCGATATAGATTATGTCAACAGCAGGATCTGCGATCATTTCCTCATAAGAGCCAAAAGCTTTTTCGAAATTTAACTCGCTAGCAAAATTTTCTGCTTTGGATAGGTCTCTTGATGCAGCTCCGTACAATTTGGCATTAGGTAGCAATTGTAAATCAGTTGCAAATCTCTTGGCAATTTTTCCGCAGCCTAAGATGGCCCAGTTGTATGTTTTTTGTATTGTCATAGTTTCTAACAGTTCAAAGTGTTTTTTTCTGGATGAAAATACAAATTGTTTTTGAGAATTGATTTGTTATTGGTGGAATTGTAGATTGTGAGTTCTATTTCCGTTCATCGTCCACCTTTTTTCGTCTCTCCTCCATCTATCAACGAACAATGGACACTGAATACCGTCAGCCTGAATTCATTTCAGGATCTTTGGCTAAGTAGTATGAGATGCTGAAACAAGTTCAGCATGACGATGATGAGGAGTTAAGAGGCATTGTCTTCGTCAAAGTCATTGTGAACAGCCCAACGTTTTTCGTCTATCCAATAATGTACAACTCTAATCAGGAAAGTATTCGACCAACGTCATCCTGAATTCATTTCAGGATCTTTGGGTAAAGAAACGAGATACTTGAAATAAGTTCAGCATAGCGATCATAGGTAGTCCATAACGAACGTCAAACATCCATAATCTTTATTGAAGAACAACATGAAAATAAAGAACCATTACAAGATGCATAGAAGCTATAGCTTGCATTTGAGACATTTATACCCTGTTTTTGAGACGTTTTTTTTTTTTTTTGGCTATGAAAAATGGAATGTAAAATATATTTTTGAATTGAAAAAGAAAAGTACCCAATTATAATAGTCCATTTTTGACTATAAGATTGGTCTATTACTGTAAAAAAACGCTATGAATTTTAAGAACACACCTGTTGTTTTTTATGTTATATTTATTTGCTTACTTTTTGTGGTTTTACCGAAAATAAATAATGTTGAGTATGTAAACTCAACAATTACAAGTAAGTTTATATTCTTTATATGTGCCTGTATGATTTTAATAATCTTGTACGGTTGTAAGCTTGTGCTTAGCAAAGAATACTTTTTTAGCTTTTCTAAAATAGATGTCTTGTTGTTAGTCTTTATACTCTATATCTCTATAAACCGATATTATATTCAGTCAACCTATGGCTTTTCCATTCGGTATATGGAGTTATTGGGGCTTTGTGTGGTTTATATTGTTTTAAGGCGTTTTACTTTCCTAAATTATTGTTGGTTGTTATTGGCTATTGTCATCTCTGGTATTCTGCAAGCCGTTTATGGGAATTTGCAATTATTGGGCTATTATTCCTCAAATCATTCGGGTTTTAAAATGACAGGTAGTTTTTTTAACCCTGGTCCTTATGCCGGTTTTTTAGCTGTGGTATGGCCATTGGCTTTAGGCATGTATTTGTTTAAAGAGTCTATTTTTAATTTAATAAAAACAAATACTTCTGAATTTAGGAATGTGGTTGTAGTAAAATTATTTGAATACATTCCTTTAATAGGGATAATTGCTATTTCTTTGGTATTACCAGCGAGTTTATCTCGTGCTTCATGGCTTGCGGTTATTCTAAGTACATGCTTGTTGTTAGAGCTACGTTATGGCTTTCTGAAAAAAAAATCTATCGGGTTTTATGAAAGAAACAAGAAAATTTTGTTTGCATTTATCTTTTTGATCCTTGTATTTAGTTTGATTGGTTTGTATTCTATGAAAAAAGATTCTTCCACAGGTAGGTTGTTGATTTGGAAAGTGACTTCAGAAATGATTTCGGAACATGTTTGGTTAGGAGTTGGATTTGATAATTTCAAAACACATTATATGAACTATCAAGCACGTCATTTTGAAAATAAATCTACAGAAAATTTTGGAATGATGAATGCAGATAATACCAATTATGCATTTAATGAGTTTTTACAGTTTTTTGCAGAAAATGGTTTGTTAGGGATTGTTTTGCTTTTTATAATTGTATTCTTTTTATGGAAACAGAAACCCTCTTTAGAAAACCAATGTTTAGCAAGTATACTAAAATCTAGCATGATTGCAATTGGGGTGTTTTCACTATTTTCATACCCAAGTCAAATACTTCCCGTAAAATTAAATTTGGTGCTATTGTTAGCAATGCTTGCAGGAGTTGGCAATAAAGCGAATTTAAAAGGAGTCCTTAACTATAAAATAAAGAATGTTTATCTAAAAACAAGTTTGGGAATTCTTACTGTTGTTTGTTGTGTTTTTATGATAAAACAAACTTACAAGCTTCATATAGGCTACAGACAATGGAATACAGCAATGCAGTTTTATATGCAAAGCGAATACAATACATCTATTAGCCATTTTAATAACGCTTTTGCTGTTTTTAATAAAAACGGAACTTTTTTAATGAATTATGGCAAAACCTTGTCTATGAATAAAGAGCACAAAAAGGCAATTGAAGTATTAGAAGAAGCTAAACTTTATTTAAACAATACTGTTATTGAAGTTGCGTTGGGAGATTCTTATAAGGTATTAAACAACAGTGCTAAAGCTGAAGTAGCATATACCTCAGCTTCTAATATGATTCCAAGCAAGTTTTATCCAAATTATTTATTAGCAAAGCTCTATATAAAAAACAAGCAATATACAAAGGCATTGGTAAAAGCAAAGGAACTTATGCAAAAGCAAGTAAAAATAAACTCTACCGCTATTGATGAGATAAAACACGAGATGCTTCAAATAATTAAAGAACATGATAAAACCTCTGGGCTTTATTAAATTAAAATATTCTTACATGTTTAACTTAAAAAATATAAAACTATGACTTAGCTCTATCAACACCCAGAGGAAGTTTTTTATAAATTTTATTTACTGAATTACACCCAGTAAATAAGCTGTTTCAAAAGTAGCGCTCCTTTAAAACTTTACAAAAATAATACTTAATAAAATAAACGCAATAAATAAATGCGTTTACAAATGAAAAATTTTAAAAAAAATGAAAATTATAATATATAGTATAGCTTTATTGATTGGTAGTAGCCTTTATTCTCAGGGAATTAAAGGGAAAATAAGTTATCAAGCAACTTTAAATTCAGCTATAAGTAAGAGTTGCGTGGAAAAAGATTCTAAAATGTCAGAGTTGGAAAGGGGCACCCTATTAGAGGATATTAGCAAATCAAGACCTAGTGATTTTGTCTTGGAATTCACTGAAAATAAGGCAATATTTAAATCTGTACATAACAGAAGAATGTTAAGAGAGTTAGGATTGTTGTAGAGTATGATCTATTAAATTGGGAGTTAAGTCAGGAAACAAAGAAAATTGCTGGATATACTTGTTATAAAGCAACCACAATAATTAATAACGAACAAGGTTTTTATAGAAATAATTATACGAAACCGATAGTAGCATGGTATTGCCCTGAGATTCCTGTTTTCTATGGAATTCAAAATTTTAGAGGCTTACCTGGTTTGATACTAGATTTGGTTGTTCAAACAGGACAAGGACAAGTTACTTTTAAAGCAATCAAAATAGAATTAAATACTGAAGAGGAAATAACAATAAAAGAACTAGAAGGAAAACTGATTACGGAAGATGATTATATAAAAATGATGCAAAAATTGAATTCTCAACGAAGAAAAAATTAAATATATATGAAAATAATAATAATTATACTTTTTACGCTTACTAGTTACTCTTTACTGTCCCAAGGTTTTAATGGAAAAATCACCTACCAAGTGAGTAGCAATAGTGCTATCAATATTGAGCGAATCAAAAAGGATTCCACTATAAAGACCGATATATCACGTAATGCATATTTGAATCTTGCAAAGAATGCGATTCCATTGAATTTTTTACTAGTTTTTAATAAAGAAGAAGCAAATTTTAAAGCGGAATTTGATAGAATAACTATGCGACGTATGGGGCAAATTCAAAATTATATTGGGTCTATGGCAAAATCTCATTTGGTCTATTATGATGCGAGAGGTATAGAAAAAGTTTTGGGACATAGTATCCATTTCAATGATATTATTATCGCTTATGATGCTGTTAAATGGAAATTTACTCAGGAAACTAAAATGATAGGTACATATATATGTTATAAAGCAACTGCTGTTATTAATAAACAACAGGATCTTGCTAGGAAAAATTATATTAAACCAATTGTAGCATGGTTTTGTCCGGAAATCCCAGTTCATTTTGGAATAAGGAATTTTAAAGGTTTACCAGGGTTAACAATGGAATTAACTATTGAAACAGGAAGAGGGGTTTTGTATTATAAAGCAACTAAAATAGAATTGAATACAACCGAAAAAATTAAAATAGAAAAATTTAAAGGGAAAGAGTTAACAGAAGATGAATATCTTGAATTTATGAGTCAGATGAACTATCAAAGTAGATAAAAATGAATAAATTTTTACGTAAGCTTGTAGGTTTTTCTTTTGTATATTTTCTTGCTATAGGGAGTGTTTTAGGTCAACATAGGAATATTCATGGAGTTGTAACCGATACAAAAAAGGAAACATTAAGCTATATAACGGTGATGGCAAAACCTGTTGATAAAACAAAAGCAATGAAATTTGCTATGACTGATGATTTGGGACAGTATATTGTTGATTTGGAGTTAAATACTTCTTATGTGATAGAGTTTACAAGTATGGGATTTGAGACTTTTAGTTTTACATATTTGGTTGAAAAATTGGATCTGCGTAAGGATGTACAATTAACGGAAAAAGTAAACCAATTGCAGACCGTTGTTATTGATATTCCTATTGTGGTAAAAAAAGATACCGTTATTTATAAAACAGATCAGTTTATAACAGGAGAAGAACGAACCTTAAAAGATGTATTAGAAAAGCTACCTGGGATAGAGGTTGATGATGAAGGTAATGTAACGAGTAATGGAAATAAAATTACCCATATGTTGGTTGAAAATAAAAAATTCTTTGGTGGTAATAGCAAATTGGCTGTTGAGAATATTCCAGCAGATGCGATACATAGAGTAGAAGTGATTGATGATTATAATGAAGTCGCCTTTTTAAAAGGCATGCATAAATCCGATAAAATGGCCATGAATATAAAATTGAAAGAAGGGAAAAAGAATTTTCTTTTTGGGAATATTGAAGCCGGTAAGGGAAATAAAGAATATTATAAAACCCATGCCAATTTGTTTTATTACAGACCCGATATCAATATCAATTTTATTGGAGGTATGAATAATGCTGGAAAAAAAACACTAAGTATGAGCGATTATCAAAATTTTATTGGTACTTCTTCTTCAGTATTTAAAGCCAGAGATATCGATCAGGAGAAAGTTGGGATTTCAGAGTTCATAGAGTCTACAGATGTTGTTAAAACAAACCAAAAAGTGGGAGCTTTTAACCTTAGTAAATCGGTAAATAAAAAGTTAGAGATATCCAGCTATTTTATTCTTTCAAGTTCCACAAACAGTCAATTGCAAGAGAGCATCAATCAATATTTAATTCCTGATAACAATTATACAGAGGTTGTAGATAATATTGGTGAAATGGACAAACATTTTGGTATTGGGAACTTGACGGTTGATTATAAATTAAGCGGAATGGAAGAAATTATTCTAAAGGTTTTAGGTAAAAAAAGCGTGCAAGAAGGTGTTAAACTACTAAGATCAACGATAGATGATGCTACAAGAGTTTTTGATGAAAACTCCAATACCACTAACTATTATACCAATGCTAATTTAGAGTGGCATAAAAAAACTGCCAAAAAACATGCATTTTCATTTAGTGCAATTGCAACACAAAGCAATCATGATTTTAGTGGATTTTGGCATACAAATCAAGCTTTTTTAAGTGACTTGTTACCGCTGGTTGCAGAGGATATATATAAGTTGAATTATTTAAGAAATAAAAAGAAAAATAACCTTCAAATGGTTTTTAAACATTATTGGACTATCAGTCAGGATAATTTTTTACATTTTACGGTAGGAAATAACTATAGAAAAGAACAGTTTTTTACAAATGACAAACAAATCTTGGCAGATGCTAGTGAAAATGAGTTTGATGGCGCAGGTTTTAACAATGATGTAACGTTTGAATTAAATGATTTTTATGCAGGTATTCACTCGGATTTCAGAATAGGCAAATACGAATTTGCACAAAGTGTATTTGCACATAATTACCAATGGACCATAGCTCAATTAAATTCCGTTACGGTACATAAATGGATTTTTCTTCCAGATTTTCAAATTAAAGCTGACTATAGGTCTTTTGGTAAGGTTCGATTGAAGTATCAAATGACCAATGGATTTACAGAGGTATCTAAACTTGCCAATCGGTTTTATTTAAAATCCTACAATTCTGTTTATAAAGGAAATGAAAACTTAAAAAATGCCTTGACAAATTCTTATTCTTTAAGATATTCAAAATCTAATGTTTTCAAAAGATTACTATTCATTGCCAGTTTGAATTATAAGGAAAAATTAAATGGAATTATCAATTATGCTGTTACAGAAGGAAGTGATAATTATTTAACATCCATAATGGCAGATGCTATTTATAAAGGCTGGTCGGGTAATATTTTAATAAGTAAATGGTATCGTAGCTTTAAACTATTTTTAAATACAGATTTTTCCAATTCTACAAGTCTTAGTAATATAAATAATCAATTTGTTGAAAATATAAATACCAATGGAGGTTATAGCATAAGGCTAAGTTCTAACTTTGAGAAAATACCTAGAATTCAATTAAGTTTTCGGCAGAGTTTTGGGAAAAACACCTCTGTAGCTGGCGATTATAACTATAGAATAGAAAATCCATCTGTAAAAATTGATTACGATTTTTTTAAGAGTTATATTTTTTCAATGAACTATCTGTATTACCGTTATAAAAATAGAACGTACAACAACTTAAACACCTATTCTTTGGCAGGAATGAAATTGATTTATGACAATAAAGATACACATTGGGGAGCAAGCCTATCTGTAGAAAATTTATTTGATGCCAAATACAAAAATCAAAATAATTACAATACGTATATCACTTCAGATATAAAGACCTATATCTTACCTAGAGTAATGATGTTAACACTAATGTATAAATTATAAATAAAAAAATGTTATTAAAAAAGATAGTCATATTAGTTGTATTAATTAGTTTAATAGCTTGTTCTAATAAAAACAAGAAAATAGAAGCAACTATAGTTGAGTTTGATAAAGATGTGTATGATTTTGGTTTGATTGAGTTTGAAGAAGATGTTCCGCTCACTATTAATTTCTCTAATATAGGAGACCATCCTATGGTAATTAACAATGTAAAAACAAGTTGTGGATGTACGGTACCGAAGCTAGCTACAAATAATATTGTATCAGGAGGTAAGGGTTCCATACATGTAGATGTGTCTCCGTCAAGACGTGGGAAATTCAACTCCTCTGTTTATGTTTTTTATAACGGGATAGGATCGCCTAAGCAAATCAGAATTAAAGGAGTTATTAATTATTTAGATTTATTAGAAAAATAAATGATTCTATTAACTAAAAGATATATTAAATATACAATTCTTATTGTTTTTGTGTTATTTTGTTGGTATTTGGGAATAACTTGGTTGGGGCTTCTCCTTTTACTAGGAACTTCTGTTGTTGAAGCTTTTATTTTTTTAGGAAGTTATTTGAAAAACAATTTTTTCAAACGGTTTGTTCAAGGTGTCTTAAAAATTGTTTGTTTTTTTGTTCTAGTCATTTTGTGTAAAATCTTAGGTTTTGGACTTTATATAATCCCAAGTTCATCTATGGAGAACACTTTATTTAAGGATGATGTGATATTGGTAGATAGATTGCAATATGGCCCGAAATTACCCCAATCTCCCTATGAAATACCTTGGGTTAACCTCTATTATCGCCTAAAAGATAATTCTAATAGTACCGTTCCTGAAAAACGTTGGAACCCTAAACGATTATCTGGTATAACCACTGTAAAAAATGGAGATGTTATTGTGTTTACCATGTTCAAGAAAAAAATGGTTATTGTTAAACGTTGTATGGGAATTGCTGGGGATACTTTACAAATAAAAAATGGAGATGTTTATATAAATAATACACTTTTAAGCCCTTCAAGAGAAGTCTTAAATACCTATGAATTTAAGGTACAGAATAAGAAACGGTTGTATACTGTAATAGATTCCTTGGAAATGGAAAGTCATTTGGAAAGTAATGGAGTAAAAAGTTATCAGGCAACCTTGTCTTTATCGGAGAAAGAGATATTAGAGGATTTAGGTTTGATAGTTGATGTACAAAAAAAATCTGATAGCTTTTCTTCTAAGAAAAAAATATATCCAAAATCTAAGTATCATAAATGGAGTCTTGATAATTATGGGGCTTACATCATTCCTAAGAAAGGAATGACTATTAAATTATCTCCTGAAAATTATGCTTTATATAACAGGGTTCTTAAATCACATGAAAAGGTTCATATTAAAAATATTGGAGGTAAGTATTATTTTGAGGGAGATGAAATAAAATCGTATTCTTTTAAGCAAGATTATTATTTTATGATGGGAGATCATAGAAATGGATCTATGGATTCTAGATATTGGGGTTTTGTTCCTAAAGAAAGAATTATAGGCAAAGTCTCCTGTGTTTTGTTTTCAAACAAAGACAATCACTTCCAATGGAATCGTTTGTTTAAAGGCGTATAAATAGGTGAAGGTTTATGAATTTAAAATTTTCTTTTTTGTTTAACGATTGTCAGTTTAACTGGGAGCTTAGTAAGGAACGATAGTTTATTTACCACTATTTATTATAAAAAAAATAATTTCATGAAAAAAATACTTTATATCGCTCTATTCTTTAGTGTTTTTATGACAATAGGATTTTCGAGTTGTAATTTAAAAAAAGAAGAAAACAAGCTGAACATCGCATTGCAATTAGCGGAGAAAAATAAAGTTGAGCTGCAAAAAGTTTTAGACCATTATCAAGAACCTAAAGATAGTTTGAAGCTAAAAGCAGCAAAATTTTTAATATCTAACATGCCTTATCATTTTTGGTTAGATTATGGAGAAGAATATGATAAAGTGTTTAAAAAAGCAGGAGTACTTAGGGAAAAACATGCTTCTTTTTTTGAAAATGATAAAAAGAAAGTACTGACAAATAAAAAGCTAACAGCAGAAGTAAAAGAAAGAAAAATAAATATTTTAAATAAAAAAATATCCAAAAAAATATTTGATAGTTTTTCTAAAGAAATTAATTTTCTTAATGGAACAGTTCCAGAAAAACCAACTACGGTTTTTGATGTAAAATTCATAGATGCAGCGTATTTAATTGAAAATATAGAGTTCGCTTTTAAAGTATATGATGCGAATTCTCTAAAATTAGATGAAAATTTTTTAGAATTTGTTCTTCCGTATCGAGTTCTGAAAGAACCTCTTGAAAGGGGAAAGAGAGTAGCCTTGTACAATACCTATAGTTGGGTAAGAGACTCTATAAAAGTACAGCCAATTGAGGAGGTTGTTCAGGAGCTGTATTATCAATTAAGTTTATCAACCTATACTTTTAACAATAATAACTATCCGTTTCCTGGGGTTCCATCGTTATCTCAAATTGAGGCTACTCGTTTTGGGAATTGTGAATATCTAGCAACGTATTTTGTTAGTGTATTGCGAAGTGTAGGAATTCCTTCAGGGATTGATTATTCTAAAAGGTGGGGTAATTTCTATAAAAATAATTCTCATAGTTGGTTGTTTTATTTTGAAGGTAATACCTTAAAAACCTTTAATATTGGTGGTGGAGATGCGTTAATAGAACTTTACCATCAATCTAATATTACCAAAGTTTATAGGCAGACTTATTCCAAGCCTGAGAAAAATGATGTTACAGATTTATACCATGATGTCGCAGATGTTTTAATAGATCTTTTATGGGATATAAAAAAAGCCAGTCAGAATAAAATTTATTTAGGCGTTTTTAATCCAAAAACTGGTTGGGATAAAATAGCAATTGCTGATAAAATAGCGCATCATACAGTGTTGTTTAAAAAGGTTGGAGTCAATTTAATTTATGCAGTATTTTACGAAGATAATGAAGGAAAACATCTTGTGAATTATCCTTTTGAGTTAGATAAACAAGGGGGAATCCGGTATTTAGACCCCAATAAATCGATTTTAGAAAAGGGAACAGTTTTGAGAAAATACCCAATTATATCCTATATAAATGATAAAGAACGCTTGCTGGCCATTCAATCAATTAATGGCTGTAAATTGCAAGGGAAGAATCATCAAAATTCAGATTTTAAAGATCTATATCATATCAAGGACTTTTCATCTACTCACGAAATAATTTTACGATTAGAGCATCCTGTATCCTATAAATACTATCGTTTCCTTCACCCTAGTAATAAAAACACAAAAATTGCAACTTTCAATTTATTAGATACTTTAGTTGAACCGATTAAAGACTATGCTTCTGTGACGTTTAAAAACGATACCTTAAATTCGAGATATGCTAAATTAGTAGATGATAATCCCCTTACATATCTTGATGCTAATTGGTTCCGTATCAATTACAGTTTTACTAAACCAACAAGAGTATCAGGGATTAAAATTCAAGCTAAAAATGATGACAATCATATCAATAAAGACGAGTTTTATGAATTGTTGTATTGGGATAAGGAATGGCTTTCATTAGGAGAAAAAAAAGCAAAAGATACAGTGCTTGTTTATAAAAATATACCCCAAAATGCACTTTATTGGCTTAAGAATACGACCAAAGGAAATGAAGAGTTTGTTTTTAAATTTAACAAAAAAGGAGAGCAAGTTTGGGTAGGAATGGGCTCGTTTTAGTGCAATGTAATTCTCAATATTATTTTTTTTTGGGGGGGGTCTAATTTTTTGTTAGTACCCATCAATTAGATCCATAAGCTTGAGTATACTTTATCTATAATCAAATACCGTCATCCGGATTTCATTTCAGGATCTTTGGCTAGTAGTACGAGGTGCTGAAACAAGTTTAGCATGACGATCATGGGGAGTTAAGAGGCATTGTCTTCATCAAAGTCAAACTCTATAGTTACTTTTTTTTGTTACAAAAAGATGGGACGACTTTAATTTGTATCTTTGCAGCTTAATAAAATACAGATATTTTGGTTAAGATTGGTGATATAGAATTAAACGATTTCCCTTTGTTATTGGCTCCTATGGAAGATGTTAGTGATCCTCCATTTAGAGCTTTGTGTAAAGAGCAAGGTGCTGATCTTGTCTATACGGAGTTTATTTCTTCGGAAGGTTTGATTCGAGATGCTGCAAAAAGCGTGAAAAAATTGGATATTTATGAAAAAGAGCGTCCAGTTGGAATTCAGATTTTTGGTGCCAATTTAGAGTCTATGTTGCGTACGATTGAAATTGTAGAACAGTCGAAACCAGATATTATTGATGTTAATTTTGGCTGTCCTGTAAAAAAAGTAGTTTCTAAAGGTGCTGGAGCGGGAATCTTAAAAGATATTGATTTAATGGTTTCTCTAACGGAGGCTATGGCAAAACATACAGATTTGCCAATTACCGTGAAAACACGTTTGGGCTGGGACGAAAACTCTATCAAAATAGTTGAAGTTGCTGAGCGTTTGCAAGATGTAGGGTGTAAGGCAATTTCTATTCATGGTAGAACACGTGCTCAAATGTATAAAGGTGATGCAAATTGGGCGCCGATTGCAGAGGTGAAAAACAATTCTAGGATGCATATTCCTGTTTTTGGAAATGGAGATGTAAATACTCCAGAAGCTGCGTTAAAAATGCGTGATGAATATGGATTGGATGGAGCGATGATTGGAAGAGCCAGTATTGGAAATCCTTGGTTTTTTAAAGAAGTAAAGCATTTTTTTAAAACAGGTGAACATTTACCTCCCGTTACAATTTCGGAAAGGGTTGCTGTAGCACGTCGCCATTTAGAAATGGAGATTGCATGGAAGGAAAAAGAAATTTTGGCAGTATTGGAAACAAGACGTCATTATGGTACATATTTTAAAGGGATTCCGGATTTTAAGGAATATAGAATGAAAATGGTGACTTCAAATTCAGCTGAAGAAATGTTTGCTACTTTTGATGAGGTTTTGGCAAAATTTGGTAATCAAACTTATTCTCATGCCTAATCAATCTTTTTTTTACTGTTTACTTTTTTTTGTGATCGCATGTGGGAAAAGCACTTCTCAGAACAAATTAAAATTTATTTCAAAAACTATAATTGAGGTTCCTGAGCCTTCAGGTTTAACATATCATGATGGTAGTTTATTTGTAGTAAGTGATGAGGTGCCTTATTTGTATAGACTGTCATTAAACGGTAGGTTGGAACAAAAATATCATACGAAAGTAAAAGATATGGAAGGAGTAGTGTATGATAAATCGACTGAGAGTTTTATTTTGTTAAGTGAATTAAAACGTTCCATAACTTATTATTCTTTAGATAAGGGGGTTGGGAAAATACATAAGATAAAAGGTAAACAACACAGCAAAAATAAAGGTTTGGAGGGGATTTGTTACCATTCTAAAAAACAGTCTTTATATGTAGTAAACGAAGCGCGTCCAAAACAACTTTTAAAGATTTCTCGGAAAGGGAAAATAAAAAAGAAATACGATTTAAAATTTGCGAAGGATATTTCAGGGATGGTTTATGACGCTAAACTTGACGTGTTTTGGGTGTTGAGTGATGAATCACAGGCGTTGTATAAGGTGAACTCAAAAGGGAAAAAGCTTCAAAAAATCCCACTAGAAATAAAAAAACCTGAAGGAGTTTGTATAGACAGAAATAGACGTTTGTATATTGTTAGTGATTTAACATCAGAACTTTTTATATATCAATTAGAATAGTTATTTTATAAGATCTTTAGAGATCCTGCTACTCGCGATAATTGCGGCTGCAAAACCCAATGTTATAATAGTAACACACACGACTAATAGGTTTTGGATCTGAAATTCTATAGGGTAAGCGATAGTACTTGTGATCATAAATAATTGGTATTTGTTTTGTGCAAAAATCAATAAGCATGCAAAACTGGTTCCAGTTAAGAGTCCTCCCAAGGTTAATAGAAATCCTTGGTAGATAAATATTTTTTTTATTTCTTTGATTGAAGCACCTAAGTTATACAGCGTAATTAGATTTGATTTTTTATCAAGAATCATCATAATAATAGAACCTATTACGTTAAAAACAGCGATGATAAGCACCAAAGTAAAAATTAAATAAGCAACTAGTTTTTCGGTATTTAATATTTTATAAAAGGCTGAATTTAATTCTTCTCTGGATTGCACTGTATAATCGTTTCCTAGTTTTTCTTTAAGGGTTTTAATACAAATACTAGTTTCGTTAGAAGCCGTTTTGATATCAATTGCTGATATTTGATTCTTACTGTAATTCAATAATTTTTGACTGACATGTAAGGGAGTAAAAACGAATTTTTGATCCAGTTCTTCTGAGATAGCAAAAACCCCTACAGCTTGAACGTTTGATGTGTGAAATGCTTTACTAGGATTGGTTAGATAGCCTTTCCCTGGTTTTGGAACTAATATGGTTAAAGGATCTCCGTAATTTAAAATTCCGATGGATAGTTTATTGGCAATGCCTCTTCCAACAAGAGCTGTGTTTTTGTCAAAATCTAACCATTTCCCAGAATAAATTAAGGTATCAATTCGAACCACTTTAGTGTAATTCCTATCAACACCTTTTATATACGCAATTTGTTCTTTATTGTCGTATTTAAAAAAAGCACGTTCTTCAATGACTTTAGTAAATGCAATGATATCTTTGGTGGATAGCAGTGTGTTTTGTATGTTGTCTGAAAACTCAAAAGATTTTCCTTTAGTACTTGTAATCCGAATGTTAGGATCTGTTGCGTTTAAGAACTTGCTACTAAAAGTTTTTAAACCAGAAAAGACAGAGAGTACTATGAAAAGAGCTAAAGAACCTACAATAATTCCAATACTCGCTATTTTGGTAATAATGTTTATTGTATTATTACTGCTTTTAGCAAACAGATAGCGCTTGGCAATGTAGAGAGAAAAGTTCAAATTATGATTTTTTCCTTTTAGGTAGTCTATCAGGGTTTTTTATTGGATTGACATCTTCACCTCTCAGTGAAGCATCGATTTTTTCAATATAATCTAAAGAATCATCACCATAAAAAGTTAAATTAGGAACTCTTCGCAATTGATTTTTTGTTCTTTTTGCTAACTCATGACGGATTGTTTTGCTGTTAGATTGAATTCCGTTAACCAATTCATCTCTTTTTTGAGAAGGAAAGATGCTTAAAAACACTTTGGCTTGACTTAAGTCAGTTGTTACTCTAACCTTAGTTACGGAGATGATAACACCTCTCATTCCGTCTTGCGCTGCACCTTGCAATACCTCTACCAAATCTTTTTGGATGACCCCTCCAATTTTTTTCTGTCTATTTGTTTCCTCCATGCTGCAAATTTAAGTTAATTATTTAAAATGGATAACTGTTTTTTAAGGGAATCTATATTTAATAATAGGGAGTCTATGATATTTAATTTTCTAAAAATTTGATATTGAAATTGTTGTCAATAATCTAATCGAGTTTATTAAAAAGAACCTTGGTAACTTACAATCTAATTTAGTAACTTGCCACATAAAATTTCTATCTATGTCTAACTCCTTTGATCGTTATCAAAAACGACGATTAAGATCTTCTTATTTTTCAGTGATTTTAAGTATTTCTCTAGTCTTATTTGTTTTAGGGGTGTTGGGAGTTATTGTTTTAAAATCAAATAAAATTGCCAATCATTTTAAAGAGCAAGTAGCCGTTACTTTATTTCTAAAAAATAATGTAGAGAGAAGTCAGTCTAAAAAATTAGAAGAGAGTTTAAAAAAAAAAGAATATACAAAATCTGTTGTTTTTATATCCAAAGAAGCTGCCGCTAAAGAATTTAGTAAAGAGATTGGAGAAGAGTTTTTAAAGTTTTTGGGGAGTAACCCATTAAAAAATGCTATAGATATTCATTTAAACCCAGAGTTTATAACTCCAGAAAAAATGAAAGTTATAGAAAAGGAAATGTTGAAAAACGCTTATGTATCGGAAGTTTTATACGACGCTCCTCTAATTGAGATATTGACACGAAATATTCAAAAAATTAGTTTTTGGATTTTGGTAGTCGCTGGTTTTTTTACGCTGATTGCTGTAGTATTGATAAACAGTTCTATACGTTTGTCCGTTTATTCTAAAAGATTTACAATTAAGACCATGCAGATGGTTGGAGCTACAAAACAATTTATTCGTTTGCCTTTTATATGGAGAGGTATCCGTTTAGGTATGTTTGGGGCTTTGTTAGCAATTATAGGGTTGGGTGCTTTGATGTATTATGTAAGTGAACATTTTCCACAATTGGAGTTGTTATCAGATAAAAAAGACTTGGTAGTTATATTTTCAGGTGTTTTATTAATGGGGATATTGGTTACTTGGCTAAGTACATTTTTTGCGACCCAACGTTTTTTAAATTTAAACACAAATCAACTTTATTCTTAAATAGAGATAAATTAATATAAAATTCATATGAAGGAATTGAAATCGAAAGAAGAGTTTTTATTCAGTAAAAAAAATTATAAGTGGATGTTGATTGGTTTAGCTTTTGTAGCTCTAGGCTTTGTGTTAATGGCAGGAGGTGGCAGTGATGATCCAGATGTTTTTAATGATGCCATATATAATTTTAGAAGAATTCGTTTGGCGCCAACTTTGGTGTTGATAGGTTTCGCAATTGAGGTATATGCTATCTTAGCGGATCCTAATAAATAAAAAATAATTTTTCAATAATTTTAATGGGAATAATTGAAGCTATAATTCTTGGAATTATACAAGGCTTAACGGAATTTTTACCGGTGTCCTCAAGTGGGCATTTAGAATTAGCAAAGTTTATATTGTGTAATGATTCAGTAGCAAAGGAGAGTTTGATGTTTACTGTTGTTTTACATTTTGCAACGGCATTGAGTACACTTGTTATCTTTAGAAAAGAAGTAGCTAAAATACTTAAAGGATTATGCCAGTTTTCTTGGAACGATGAAACCAAATTTTCTTTAAAAATAATTATATCCATGGTTCCAACTGTAATTATAGGGTTGCTTTTTGAAGAGCAGTTAGAATATTTTTTTAGCGGACAGATTTTGTTAGTTGGTGTGATGTTAATTTTAACAGCTGTATTATTGGTGTTAGCTGATAGGACTAAAACAACCTGTGTTTCTACAAGTTATACATCCGCATTAATTATAGGTATTGCTCAGACAATTGCTGTTTTGCCTGGTATTTCAAGATCTGGAGCTACAATTTCAACATCAGTTTTATTAAAAATAGATAGATCACAGGCAGCAAGGTTTTCGTTTTTGATGGTAGTGCCTTTAATAATTGGAAAAATATTCAAAGATGTATTAGAAGGTGACTTAGTGTTTGATAGTACTGAGGTTATACCAATGTTTGTAGGCTTTATTGCTGCGTTTTTAGCAGGGGTGGTCGCTTGTAAATGGATGCTGGCCATAGTAAAAAGGAGTAAGTTGTATTATTTCTCTATCTATTGTGCTGTGATTGGAATTATTGCGATTGTATACTCTTTATTATATTAAATCATGCTTACTGAAGAACAATTTAAAGAAGGGAAAGTATTACTTATAGATAAACCTCTAACGTGGACCTCATTTCAGGTGGTTAATAAAATACGTTGGGAGATTCGTCAAAAATTTAATGTCAAAAAAATTAAAGTGGGTCATGCTGGAACCTTAGACCCTTTAGCTACAGGTTTGTTAATTTTATGTACAGGTAAGTTCACTAAAAAAATTGACCAATATCAAGCTCGGGTAAAAGAATATACAGGAGAGATTACTTTAGGTGCAACCACACCGAGTTATGATTTAGAGTCAGATGTAAATACGGAATTCCCTACAGATCATATCACGGAAGAGATGATTTATGAGGCTACGCAAAAATTTACTGGAGAAATATATCAAAAACCACCAATTTTTTCGGCCTTAAAGAAAGACGGTAAGCGCTTGTATGAATTGGCTAGAGCAGGTGAGGAGGTGAAAGTAGAAGCGAGAAAAATTTCAATCTCTGAGTTTGAAATTACAAATATTGAATTGCCAAAAGTGGAATTTAGAGTAGTTTGTAGCAAGGGAACTTACATCCGTTCTTTGGCTTATGATTTTGGTTTCGTATTAAATTCGGGTGCTCATTTGTCTGCTTTAAGAAGAACTAAAATTGGAGAATTCTCAGTAGATAAAGCTTACGAATTAAATGATTATATAAAATTTTTACAGCAAGAATAATTTGTTTTCTACATTGGGTTTTTAATACTCTGATTTCTTTTGTCGTAATTTTAAATTTTGTTTCCTTTTAATGCCTGTCGTGTTTGCCTAGAGGTAGATTTACTTAAACATATTTCCATACCAACTTTCCGAAGCGGGAATTTCCCAATATTCATCAAATTCTTGTTTTGTAGAAACTAGATTATCAAAAACGATGGTGTTTTTATTCACGGCTTTGTTTTTGATTAATTGCTTAAAATCTTTTAAGTCTTTGTACTGAACATATTCACCCTGTTTAAAACAAGCGTTTATTTTGTCCATCATTTCAGTTTCAAATTCAGTTTGAAGCTCAATAATAAATGAAATTAATTGATTTGTGGTTTCCGATGAAATTGTCGTTTCTGAATCTACAAAAACAACAATAAATCGATTGTGCTTTATGGTGAAAGCAGCTTTTAGTTGTTTGTTTTGTTCCTCCCAGGATAAAATAAAAGCACTGATTTTTCTCTCAATATTTTCTATCTCATTAGTGTAGAATTTCTTTTGAGAAGGAAATACCCAGACTTTAGAATCTTCAGACATATTGTTGTAATCAGGAATCATATTTTTAATTTAAGACAAAGATATTTCTTTTTTCTCTTGTAAAGGACACCTTTTAAAATTTAGTAATATGTTTGGAAAGTGCTGTTTTGAAATCCGTATATTTGTTTCGTTAGAAAACTAAAGCTTCTCGATGTGAATTTTAAATATATTTGTACCCTTTGTTTGTTTTGTCTATTGATAATCGTTGCTTGTAAGAAAAAAGAAGAAGCAATTGTGATAGACGAGCCAAAACCAGAAAGTTTGGCTTTGTTTAAGGAAAAGACACATTATATTTTTGATAAAGAGTTGATTTCTGACGTAGAGGAAAAAGTAAAAAGTTGGAATGAGTTTTTTACATTGTCAGATTTTTTAAAGAAAAACTTTCTGGATATTTCTCCTTCTCTTTCATTGGAACTGTCTAAAGAATTAGTGGAGCTTTCTAAGGTCATGAATGATTCTCTTAGGATAAAAGAATTAAATAACAAAGGCATGTTTGCAAGGTTAAACGTGTTTTACTCAGAAGCCTTACGCTTACAAGATATGTCTATAATTAGCTCTATAAAAGCAGCGGAAGTACAAGAACAAGTCGGAAAACTGGTTTCTGTGTATAATTCTATAACGATGAAAATAAACTCTATTTATTTACAAAAGGATTTTGATAGTGAGGTGATTTTTGACGAATCTGTTTTTGAATTTAATGAAGATGCAGAAAAACCTTTTTTTGTTCCTAAAAGGCCAAAAAAACAAAAGGCTAATCAAAGTGATAAGTCACCATATCGTAAATAAGTTGTGATTCAAAACCTTGTCGGAGTAGGTAGTCAATAATTTTCTTTTTCTTTTTAAAAGGGTTATCTTCTTTTGTGGTTTCTTTTTTTTTCTGAATTAATCTATCTAAAGTTTCGATGTATTCAGTTTGTCCTATTTCTTTTAGTGCTAGTTTTATGTTGTAGTCTGTTATATTTCTAAATTTTAATTCTCGTACAATTCTGTTTTTACCCCATTTTTTAATTCTAAATTTTCCACGAGCAAAACTTTGAGAAAAACGTGTTTCGTTTAAAAAATTTTCTGCAATAAGATGTGAAATTACGATTTCGATGATCTCAGGAATCAGTCTCATTTTAGAAAGCCTCCCTTCTACTTCTTTATGCGATCGATCCTGATAAATACAATAGTATTCTAAAGCTTTTTTTGCTTCCTCTAAGGTGTATGTTTTAATAGATTTCATGAATTTAAAATTTAGAATAAATAAAGATGTACAAAAAAAACGACTGCATTATTTGCAGTCGTTTTTGAACTTAAAATTTATCTAATATTAAGCTCTGTTTCTTTTGCTATGCAACCACATTTTAAGTTTCGTAACATACATGAAAAGTGTTGGGACTATAATTAAAGTAAGGAATGTTGCAACAATAAGTCCATAGATTACTGTCCATGTCAAAGGTCCCCAGAATTTAACATTATCTCCTCCAATATAAATATTAGCGTCAAAGTCACTAAATAACGTAAAGAAATTGATATTCAGTCCGATTGCTAATGGAATCAGCCCTAAAATGGTAGTAATTGCAGTTAACAATACTGGACGCAAACGAGATTTGCCTGCAGTTACAATACTGACAAATAAGTCTTCATGAGATAAGTAATCCACATCTGAAATTCCCAGTTCAACTTTCTTACGATCTATCAATAGCTGTGTATAATCGAGCAGTACCACACCATTATTTACTACGATACCAGCGAGAGAAATAATTCCCATCATAGTCATCATAATAACGAAAGAGTTTCCTGTCAAAACGATACCTCCGAATACACCTATCAAACTTAACAAAATCGCAATCATTATAATTACAGGTTTTGAAAGAGAGTTAAACTGTAAGATTAATATTAAGAAAATCAATCCTATTCCGGTAAAGAAAGCTCCGATTAAAAATGCCATTTGTTTTTCTTGTTCTTCAATCTGACCAGTATAATCTACTGAAATATTTTTTGAAAGTCCTTTGAAATTTTCCATTTCTTCCTTAATTTTAGAGACAATAGCTCCAGCATCTGTATATCCTGGAGATAATGCAGAATAAACGGTTACAACTCTTTTTAGGTCTTGGTGTTTAATAGCACTGAATCCAGAATTGTTTTTTTGTTTGGCAACCGAAGATACAGGGATTCCAATTATTTCACCCGTTGATGCATTTTTAAATGTAATGTCTTGATTGAAAAGAGCATTTTTGTTATATCGATTTTCTTTATTAAAACGCACGTAAATATCGAAATCTTCACCGTCTTCTTTGTATACTCCAGCTTTACTACCAAAGATAGAATTACGTAATTGCTGTCCAACCTGACCTGCACTTATTCCAAGTTCACCCGCTTTTTTACGATCAACCACAACTTGAATTCCTGGTTTGTCTCTGTTAACATCAATTTTTAATTCGTCAATTCCATCAATATTTCTTGTATTGATAAAATTACGCATTCTTTCTGCAGTTTCAATCAATTCGGCATAATCCTTACCTTCGATTTCAATATTGATAGGAGATCCTGCTGGAGGTCCGTTTGTGTCTTTTTCAACAGAAATTAATACACCAGGGTATATGCCTACCAAAGCAGTTTGTACCTTTTGACGTAGCAATTCGGTGTCCTCTCCTCGTCTATATTTGAATTGACGCATAGAGGCGGTAATTTTCCCTTTATGTGGCATTTCTGCAGAAGAACCTCCGTCTGTATTTGGGTTTCCTGCTCCTTCACCTACTTGTGAGACTGTACTTTCTACTAAAAAATTGTAATCTCCATCCATGTATTGATCATCATATAGAACTTCGAAAACACGTGTTTCAATTCTTTTTGTAATTGCATTTGTTTTTTCAATATCTGTTCCTTCAGGATATTCGATGTAAACAATAATCTGATTTGGTTTATTGTTTGGGAAAAATTCTATTTTGGTTCTTTCTGATGCAACTGAAGCTCCAAATGCGATGAACATTATGATCAATACAATAAATGTACCTATTGTATATACGCTAGCTCTCCATCCAGTCAAAGCGTATTTTAATTGTTTTTCGTACCAATTTTCAAAACGAGGTAATGCTTTTTCTTGAAATGCATTTGCTATTTTGCTTAAAAACAACCTATAGAACCAGAGCATAATAGCTGTAAATACCATTAGGGAACCTAAGGAAGCATAGCTTCCTCCTGTAAAGAAAATAATAAATCCAATTCCTGCCACAATTGAAGTGATGATGATCATTCTTTTCAAAGGCATTACTTTGTCTTCAGTGCTCATAAATTGAGAAACTAATACAGAGTTAAAGAATATTGCAACAATTAAAGAAGACCCAAGTACTACTGAAAGAGTTATCGGGAAAAAAACCATAAATTTACCCATCATTCCTGGCCACAACCCTAAAGGAACAAATGCTGCAACTGTGGTTGCTGTAGATATAATAATAGGATAAGCAATTTCGCTAATCCCCTTTTTTGCAGCTTCTTTACGATTCATGCCTTCTTCTTCCATCAAACGATATACGTTTTCAACCACTACAATTCCGTTATCTACGAGCATTCCGAGTCCCATAATTAACCCGAAAAGTATCATAGTATTCATTGTGTATCCAAGCATTTCTAGAATCATTAACGACATAAACATCGACATAGGGATGGCAAAGCCAACAAATAATGCATTCTTAAACCCTAGGAAGAACATCAATACCGTTACTACTAAAATGATCCCGAAAATAATGTTATTTACAAGATCATCTACCTGTCCTATTGTTTTAGCAGATTGGTCGTCTGTAATAGTTACCTTTAAATCTTTAGGGAAAATATTCTCTTTAGCATCGGCTACAATAATTCTAATTTTATCTGCCGCAGTAACCATGTTTTTTCCTGCTCTCTTTTTCACATCAAGCATTACTACTTCTTCACCATATTCTCTAGCGTAGGTAATTATGTCTGTGTCTTTAAAAGAAACGTCGGCTACGTTTTTAAGGTAAATAGGGTTGTTGTCTTCGTTTTTTACAACAAAATTTTCTAGCTCAATAGGGTCTGTTATTTCTCCTGTAATACGGATGGTACGTCTTTGTTCACTAGTAATAAAATTACCCGCTGACATCGTTGCGTTACCATTATTTATAGCTCCAACAATATCATCAAAACTTACTTGTGCGGCCATCATTTTATAGATGTCCACTGCAACTTCAACCTCCTTTTCTTGAGCTCCTCGAATATCAACTTGTTTGATTTCGTCTATATTCTCAATTTCATCCTGTAAATATTCTCCAAATTCTTTTAACTTGTAAGTCGGGTAGTCACCAGAAATATTGATGTTTAAAATTGGAAAAAATTCTGAGATACTTAAGTCAAAAGCACTTGGCTCTACCTTAGCTCCGTTAAAAGTAGGCCAGTCTTCACTTGCGGTTTCTCCGTCTATTTCGTCTTTTACTTTTTGCTTTGCCTGGTCTATAGAAATATTTTCATCAAATTCCACAATAATCATAGAGTAGTCTTCCTGTGAGGTAGAAGTTATCTCAACAAGATTACTCACCGTTTTTAATTTATCTTCTAAAGGAATGGTAATTAATTTTTCAATATCTTCTGCCGTATTTCCTGGGTACAATGTAGAAATGTAGATTTTTGTATCCTTTAGTTCAGGAAAACTTTCACGAGGCATGTTGTTGTAGGCTGAGATTCCCAAAAATAGGATCATTGCCATTATAACATATATGGTTGTTTTGTTGTGGATAGCCCAACTAGACAGACCAAATTCTTTGTCAACTTTTTTCTCAATCATTTTTAGTTGTATTTAACTTGATTATAATTTTAACGTTTCGTTGCTCAATATTTTTACCGATTGTCCATCGGTTACACTTCTTGCGCCTTCGTTAATAATTTCTAATCCATTAGGGAATTTTGTAAGTACTTCGATTATATTTCCTTGTGTTTTTCCCGTTTCTATAATTTGTTTTTTAACAATTGCCTCTCCGTTTTCTTTTTTGTCGGATATGATATAGATGTACTGATTTCCTTTTGCATTTTCAGAAATAATATTTTGTGGTACAAGAAAGGCTTTTTCATTTATATAATCATTAATTTTAAGTCTTGCCGTTAGGTTTGGTTTGATCTCATGGTTTGGGTTTTCAATCTTGATTTCAACCTTAAAAGTTCTGTTGTTTGGATTGATATAACTTGCAGTGTGCCCTACAGAAGCTTTAATTGTTTTTTCTAATATTGGGAAATAGACTTCCACAAGTTTATTATTTGTGATCGAGGTGATGTAGTTTTCAGGTACGTCTGCGTCAATATACATGTTGTCTAAGTTTACGATACGCAATAATTCAGAGTCTTGACCTGGAGTAATCACCATTCCTTCTTCTTTAAAAACATCATCGATGATGCCTGAAAAAGGTGCTTTTATTCTTGTTTTCTCAAATTGTGCTTTTAATCGTTTAATTGCATTGGTATTTGCATAATAGTTAGTTTCTGCTTGTAAAAATTCAATTTCAGAACCTATTTTTTGTCCCCACAGTTTTTGTTGTCTTTCATAGGTTATTTTAGTTAATTTTGTTTGTATTTTTAACTGCTCCAATTGATCGCTTAATCCTCCGTCGCTTAATACTGCTAATACGGTTCCTTTTTTTACATATTGTCCTTCTTTAACATGGATACTTTTTATAATTCCAGAAACTTCAGGGTATACCAAAACGTTCTTTTTAGTGCTTACGTTCCCCTGTAATTCTAGGTAGTGATTAAATACGGTTTCAGTAGCGGTAAATGTGGTAACTAAAGGAAGTTTTTTTAGAGTGTCATAAAGAGAAATGGCACTTGTCAAAGTCTTTAGCTGAATGTTAAATTCTCTTATATTAGCTTCTATTTCTTTTCTTTTTACTTCAATTTCGGTGACATTACCCGTTTCGATTACGTCCTCTACAGAGTTTTGTTCCTTTTCAGTACAAGAAGTTAAGAGTATTGTGCTTGCAACGATTGCGTATAAATATTTCATAATAATTGATTCTTTTTGGAAATTACTTTATGTTTAATAAGTTTTTTAATTCTACTTTTTTGTTGATCACATCAATGATAGATTCGATGTATTCTTGTTGGCTGGTATAGAGCTGTACCTGTACTGACCTTAATTCGATACTAGTCGTCATTCCTTCTTTAAATTTTATCGAGTTTTTTCGTTCTATTTTTTCTGCTAATGCTAAATTTTGTTTCCTGTTTTCATAGGTTTGAGTTGCAAGAGTGTATTCGCTTTTTACTTTCTTTAAATCAAGTTTTAATTGTTGTTCAGTGTCTTTAAGACTGTTTTCTGAAATTTCCCAGTTTATTTTTGCTCTTCTTTTTTGAGAACGAATATTAAAAGATGTGAAAATGGGGATTTTTAATGTGACACCAGCAGAAACAGTACCCATCCAATCTTGTTCACTTTGAAATATCTCTGAAAAAGAATCATTATTAGCAACCCAATTTGTGTTTAAATATGCAGATATTGATGGAAGATATTTGGCTTTTTCTAATTTGTAAAATAACTTTTGACTTTCAGAATCATTTACTGCAATTTTATAGTCTACATTATTAAAAATAGAATTTTGATTATAATTAGATTCAAGAGTTATATATTCATGGATAAGGTTTTCAAGGTCGTCATTTAATATGATGGTGATTTCAGTGTCGATTCCTAATAAAAGTTTTACATATCCGTTAGATACATCTGCGAGTACTCGGTAGTTGCGTATAGTGTTTTCTAAGGTTGCTAATGTAAGTTGTAGTTGCTCTACACTTTCTTCTTCTCCCAATCCGTTTTCAAATACTGCGGTAGCCTCTCTTAAATTACCTTCTACATTTTTTATGTTTTTTTCTGAAATAAGTATACTTTCATTCGTTAAAAGTGTTGTCATATAGGCGTTTACAACAATTTGTTCGATTTCATTATCAGTTTTCTCTTTGGTGTTTTTAGAAATATCTAAAAATACTTTTGAAGCTTGTAGTCCTACAATATAAGAGCCGTCAAAAATTAATTGAGATACAGTAATAGTTGGCGTTAAACCATGTTTTGGGAACATGAAATTTAGAAGTTCATTATCTCCACCACTAGTCTCAAAAGGAGTTTTTATATTTGTATTATAGTCTATTTGTCCATTCAATTGAGGAAGTCCAATTGAGATGGCTTCCCATTTTTGCTCTTCTGCTGCTTGAATGCTTGCGGAGGCATTTTGAATATTTCTATTGTGCACTTTTGCATAGGCAACTGCTTCGTTTAAATTAAATATCGTTTTTTGTTTGGGTTCTTGTGCAACGGCTGTGTAAACCATTGCTAAGAATAAATAAAGGATGTTGCTTTTTTTCATCTTTTGTTAATTGTATTGATTTTGTACTTTTTTTAATGTTTGTAATCCTTTTTCTGTGGCTATTCCACGCACATGGTAATCTAAATATGTTTTAAGTAAATAATCCTGATTAAATGTGTCTAATGAAAATCTTTTAGAATCATTAATTCCATTGAGCCCATTAAAATAAATGCGTGTTATAAATTCGACGTCAATTTCTTCTCTATATAAACCATCATCAATACCTCTTAGTAGATTGTTTGTTAGATAATCTTTTATCACATCAAAATGTTTGCATATCAAATTTTCATGAATTTTAGGGTAATATTTTTGTAATTGATAAACAGTGGATGACTTTTCGAATTTTATGTTTTCTAGAATAAACGTCTTTATTTGAAAGAATTCTTCAATAGAATTGTTTTTTTTTTTACAAATAAAATTGATGCCAGAAGAAACGTATTCATACAATTCTAATGTGGTTTCCTCTATCAATTTGTTTTTATTACTGTAATGTGTGTAAATAGTTTTTTTGGAAACGTGCATTTTCTCTGCAATGTCATCCATTGTAACGCTTTTAAACCCGTAGTTTAAAAACATTTCAGAGGCTGTTTCTAATATTTTTTTTTTCATCTTTTTTTTTTAAAGTGCAAATATATAAAGGAAACCCGTAAAACAAAAATAGTTTCCTTGGTTTTTTGTGTTAAATATTGTTAAGGTTTGTTGGACTGTTTCTAATATTTTTTTTTCATCTTCATTATTTTAAAAAGCGCAAATATATAAAGGAAACTTTGTGCGCAAAAATGATTTCTAAAGTTTTAACGTTAAATTACGGTGAGGTTTTTTTAACAAAATTTAATTGTAATAAGCGTGCTTTGTTTATTTTTACACAAAACTTAGAATTTTGAAGATAGAAGAATATAGAATCGATTTTATAGCGCATTTACAAGAGAAAATAAACGTGGTTGATCCCAAGAATTTATATCTTCCTATTGAGTATATTTTAGGTTTGGGAGGGAAAAGATTGCGTCCAATTTTAGTTTTTATGGGGGTTACTGCTTTTGGAGAGGATTATAAAGAAGCATTGGATGCTTCTTTAGCTATTGAATTGTTTCATAATTTCACCTTGTTGCATGATGATATTATGGACGAAGCTCCTTTACGGAGAGGGAGAGAGACAGTTCATGAAAAGTGGGATGTAAATACAGCAATACTTTCTGGAGACGCAATGTTTATTCTTGCATATCAATTGTTAGAGTCGTATGATGGTGTGAATTATAAAAAACTCATGCAATTGTTTAATAAAACGTCATTGGAAGTCTGTGAAGGCCAACAGCATGATATGGATTTTGAGACTAGAGATAATGTAACGGTGGAGGAGTATATCAACATGATTGGTTTAAAGACTTCGGTACTGGTTGCTGCTGCTTTAAAAATGGGAGCGATTATTGCAAACGCTCCTGAAGAAGAAGCTGACAAGATTTATGATTTTGGTTTGAATCTCGGAATTGCTTTTCAATTACAAGATGATTATTTAGATGCCTTTGGGGATACTGCGACTTTTGGAAAGCAAATAGGAGGTGATATTATGGAAAATAAGAAAACCTATTTGTATATTGAAGCTCTTAAAAATTCAGATACTGAAACTAAAGAGGAATTGTTGAGTTGGTATAGTGAAACTCTCGATGATAATACTGTAAAAGTAAAAAGAGTAAAAGAACTATTTAAGCAAGTAGGAAGTGATAAATTAATACGTGATGCTATTCAAAATTATACAGATAAGGCTTTTACTGTTTTAGATACAATTTCAATATCGGAAGCTAATAGCTTTGTATTAAAACAGTTCGGTGACAATTTGATGACACGTACGGTTTAAGAGAATTTTTTTTGATAATTTTCTTTAGAAAAGTTGAGAATATTGTAAAATAATGTTATTTTTGCACACGTTTTAGGACTCATAGCTCAGTTGGTTAGAGCACCTGACTCATAATCAGGTGGTCCTAGGTTCGAGTCCTAGTGGGTCCACACAGCGAAAACCCTCAGCAATGCTGAGGGTTTTTTTATTTCTTTGTTTTTTGGTTGATATATGTAAATATAGTTGTATTTACATGTAAAATTGCACGATTTTTTATAGTGGAAACTGTATATGGGTAAAAATTAAATTGTTTAAGTCTGATGAGAAAACAGCTGATGGGTTTCCTGTATACTTGGTAAGTACACCATTTTAACATTCAAATGACGCATTAAATTCGTTTCTTTTTCATTCATATTTCACACAAAAACAAAACCGTAATGGGGCTATGCTTCTGTTTTTATTGCTTATCTGAATAAAAAATATTCCAAATTATTATTACGTCAT
>NZ_JBAHZZ010000189.1:0-10755 GCF_037132785.1 Flavicella sp.
ATTTTGGCTAAATAAGCCTTACAAGCTTCATCATTTGGTAGTTCTTTTATAAAACTCAGTATATTTTGACCTTGAAAAACATCCATATCTGTTATATTTAAGGACACTAAGATACAGAAACTAAATGACTAACTCAGTAAATAATTATTGAATGTGTATAAGTATGTCTGTTTAGAAAGTGATTTTGGAGTGATTAATAAAAATTACAACAATTGATCTAGGTTGTTGTTTGATGAAAGATAGGATTGCTGAATTCAAGTAATAAATGAAGCATTTTGATTAAATAATAATTGATTGACAACAAATTTCCGTTGACTAAATAATCCTCTCGTAATAATTGCTCTATTTGATTTTCCTCTTTTTCAGCAAGCTATATTAATTAGGTTTTTTTGATAAATTTCCTGTTTTTTTGAGCTAATATATCCTTGTAAACATCTTTTTTATTATGAATTTCGTTTAGCATCTCACATAGCTATACTTACTATTAATTTTTAGCTGTTTTAGAAGACTATAGCTTTTTATTAGCATGCAACTAATTGTGTATATTTGTTTTTGATAAAGTGTGCATTACAGCTTTTTTTTGAAAACATATAATCTAATACTCAAATCAGAAAGTTGTATTTATTAGTTGAATTTAAGAAAACAATTATGAAAATTGGTATAGGAATAATAGGGTATGGCAGTATAACACCATTTCATGTAAAAAGTATTTTAGAATTAGAGAACTGTAAGCTAATTGCAATTCAAAGTTCAAATGAAGAAAAAAGAAGAAAAATTTCGAATGAAATTGGGGTATTGTCTTTTGCTAGTTATGAGGAGATTTTCTCTCAAAAGACGATTCAATTAATTATTATTTGTACGCCTAGCGGATTTCATTTAGGTCCGGCTATTGCAGCAATGCAAGCCGGAAAGCATGTGGTGGTTGAAAAACCTTTAGAGATTACGACCGCACGCTGTAAAAAGATGATTGATGTGAGTAAAGAATATAACGTGAGTCTTTCGTGTATTTTTCAAAATAGATATTCATTGGATTATTTAAAAGTTTTTGATTCCGTTCGATCTGGAGAGTTAGGAAGACTGTTGATGGGAAGTGCTTCAATTAAATGGAAAAGAGATCAAGCCTATTATGATGCGACCAACTGGAGAGGTACTATAAAAGGAGATGGAGGTGCAGTTCTTATCAATCAAGGAATTCATACGATTGATCAATTAATTAATTTAATGGGTAAGGTAAAAACAGTCTCTGGTAGCATTAGAACTTTAATTCATAATATTGAAGGAGAAGACGTGGCAACAGCAACTCTTGAGTTTGAAAATGGTGCTATAGCAAATATTGAAGCAAGTACTTCAATGTATAAAGCATTTCCAGAAAAGTTAGAGATTCACGGTGAAAAAGGAAGTATTATTTTAGAAGGTGGGAAAATTATTCATTGGGAATCGGAACAGTGCGGAAAACTAAATATAAGTAATACAGATTTGAATTCTGGAGCTTCAGATTCATTGGCAATCGATTATACGTTACATAAAAGGCAATTGAATGAAATAATAACAGCAATTATAAATGGTAATACGCCTCCTGTAAATGTAAAAGAAGCAATTCAATCGATCGCAGTAATAGAAGGCATTTATAGGTCCTCTTTAAAAGGTGAAAAGATTGATATAAAGCATTGATTTTGATTGAAATAATAAATATGTATTTTATTGTTATTGCGACATTTAAAAATCAAATATTGGTAAGATAAAGTCTGTGGATTTGAGGCATTAATAAAAGAGTAAAATATCTTTAAAAACTCCAATTTAGATAAGGTAAAAAGAGTACGATTTCTTATATTTGCTAAGCTTCAAAAACACACATGTTTAAAGCATAAAACTAGACCTTTACAGGATCTATTAAAAGGTGAAATAAAACAGTAATATTATGAAATATAGAATTGAAAAAGACACCATGGGGGAAGTAAAAGTTCCTGTAGATAAATATTGGGGTGCTCAAACAGAACGTTCAAAAAATAACTTTAAAATTGGTCCTGCAGGCAGCATGCCCTTAGAAATTGTTTATGGATTTGCTTATTTGAAAAAAGCAGCGGCTCA
Organism: Flavicella sp.; assembly: GCF_037132785.1. Classification (GTDB taxonomy): domain Bacteria; phylum Bacteroidota; class Bacteroidia; order Flavobacteriales; family Flavobacteriaceae; genus Flavicella. The sequence goes on from NZ_JBAHZZ010000189.1 coordinate 2,089, forward strand.
TGCCAATTGTCAATTGAATGTATTAGCAGAAGACAAAAGAGATTTGATTTCTGCTGCTTGTGATGAAATACTTGCAGGCAAGCACGATGATCAGTTTCCATTAGTTATTTGGCAGACAGGATCAGGAACTCAGTCGAATATGAATTCTAACGAAGTAATTGCTAACATATCACAAGAACTCGTTGGAAAAGTTATTGGCGAAGGAGAAAAGGTTATTCAACCTAATGATGATGTAAACAAATCTCAATCATCTAATGATACTTTTCCTACAGGGATGCACATTGCTGCTTATAAACTAGTTATTGAAAACACAATTCCTGGAGTAGAACAACTAAGAGATACCTTACAGGCAAAATCTGAAGCATTTAAAGATGTAGTGAAAATTGGACGTACTCATTTAATGGATGCGACACCATTGACAATCGGACAAGAGTTCTCTGGTTATGTTTCTCAATTAAACCATGGCTTAAAAGCCTTAAAAAACACCTTAACTCACTTAGCTGAATTGGCTTTGGGAGGTACTGCTGTTGGAACAGGATTGAATACACCTGCTGGATACGATGTATTGGTTGCTGAAAAAATCGCTGAATTTACAGGTTTACCTTTTGTAACGGCAGAAAATAAATATGAAGCTTTGGCTGCACACGATGCCATTGTTGAAACACATGGAGCTTTAAAGCAAATTGCTATTTCTTTAAATAAAATCGCTAACGATATCCGTATGATGGCTTCAGGACCTCGTTCAGGTATAGGTGAATTGATTATCCCTGCAAATGAGCCAGGATCTTCTATTATGCCAGGGAAAGTAAATCCAACACAATGTGAAGCAATGACTATGGTGGCTGCTCAAGTAATGGGGAATGATGTTGCTATTGGAGTTGGTGGAATGCAAGGACATTACGAATTAAACGTTTTTAAACCAGTAATGGCTAAAAACTTTATAGAATCTGCTCGTTTGATTGGAGATGTTTGTGTGTCTTTTGATATAAATTGTGCGGTTGGTATTGAACCTAATTACCCTGTAATTGAAAAGTTATTAAACAACTCTTTGATGTTGGTTACTGCTTTAAATACTAAAATAGGATACTATAAAGCTGCAGAAATAGCAAATACAGCACACGCAAATGGTACTACTTTAAAAGTAGAAGCTGTTCGTTTAGGATATGTAACTGAAGCCGAATATGAGGAATGGGTAAAACCTGAAAACATGATTGGAAGTATGAAATAATCTTCTTTAATTTATGTAAAAAAGGTGTTGCAGTGATTGCAACATCTTTTTTTATTTGATTAGGCAATTTTACTAGTGTCATAATTTTTTCAAAGAATTCTTCGAGACCTTGCCTATATGTCTAACTGAAAAATTTAAATAGAGTAATTTCTATTTATGGAAAGCACATTTATCAAAATTAACAATCTAGAACAAAAGGTAATAAAAGGTGTTGAGCATTAAATAAATCACAGACAAAATGAATATTTCTCAGATGCTCATTCTTTCTCTATCTGTTTTGTTTTTACCTTTTAAAATTACAAAATCTACAATCTAAATATTTTTTGAAGGCATTCTTAGCAAACAAAATGCTCTGAAGGGTAAGAAATACCAATTTTATTTTTAAATGACGTAATAATAATTTGAAATATTTTTTATTCTGATAAGCAATAAAAATAGAAGCATACTCCGCTACGGTTTTGTTTTTGTGTAAAATATGAATGAAAAAGAATCGAATTTAATGCGTCATTTAAATGGTATAATACAGGTGGAAGTTTATCTCTATTTTTGAGGATAATATTACATCCGAAATAGAATAGAGCTTTCTAGTACTGGAAATAACTCAAACGTTTGTGCATAACCTCTTTTCTTAGCGAATCTACAATGGATAACCTTAGTAAAACCGTTATTTATACTAATTTGCGTCTATTATTTAACGAAGATTCAGTAGGAAGTTAAATAGACATTAGCTTAAAAATTAACATTTTATGAATTTGAGACCAGACACTGTTTAATAATTTAAAGGAGATAGCTTTACACTGATTGAATTATGTAGTATCTTTCGCTTTTTTAAAAAATAGATTTTATGAAGAAATTAGCACTGCATTGGAAAATTGTTATCGGAATGGTTTTAGGGGTTCTCCTTGGTTTTAGTCTGTTGCAGTTTGAGAGTGGTCCTACTTTAGCCAGGAATTGGATAGAACCAATAGGAAACATTTTTGTAAGAATGTTAAAATTAATTGCCGTTCCTCTGATTATTGCTTCTTTAATAAAAGGAATTTCTGATTTAAAGGATATTGCCAAGTTTAAGTCCATGGGAATTAAAACGGTGATAACCTATGTCATGACTACTGTTTTCGCAATTACTATTGGTCTTTCTTCAGTAAATTTATTTAAACCAGGAGAAGGAATTTCTCAGGAAACCATTACACATCTTAAAGAAACTTATGCTTCAAGTTCAAAAATACAAGATCGAATTTCTGAAGCGGAAAATCAACAAAATCAAGGACCACTTCAGTTTGTGGTAGATATGGTACCAGATAATGCTTTTAAGGCAATGAGTAACAATAAAATGATGTTACAGGTTATCTTTTTTACAATTTGTTTGGGTTTAAGTATGTTGCTTGTACCAGAAAAGGAAGCCAGACCTTTAAAAAAATTCTTTGATTCGCTAAATTCAGTAGTCTTAAAGTTGGTTGATTTGATTATGCTATTAGCACCTGTAGCAGTACTTTCTTTGTTAACAACAGTTATTGTAAATACCAACGACTCTGCAATTCTTGTTGCTTTGATGAAATATGTTGGTGTGGTAGTTTTAGGGTTACTCTTGATGATTTGTTTTTATTTAATATTGATTTCAGTATATACTAAAAAATCACCTATTTGGTTTTTGAAACAAATTTCACCAGCTCAGTTATTAGCCTTTTCAACTAGTTCAAGTGCGGCTACATTACCTGTTACCATGGAGAGAGTAGAAGCGCATATCGGTGTTGATAAAGAAGTTTCAAGTTTTGTATTGCCAGTCGGAGCAACCATCAATATGGATGGTACTAGTTTATACCAAGCGGTAGCAGCTGTATTTATTATGCAGGTTTTGTGGCCTGATGGTTTGGGTTTTAGTAATCAATTAATCATTATTATAACAGCTTTATTAGCTTCTATAGGTTCTGCTGCAGTTCCTGGAGCGGGAATGGTTATGTTGGTGATTGTTTTGGATTCTATTGGATTTCCTAAAGAATTACTTCCTATTGGTTTGGCATTGATTTTTGCAGTGGACAGACCTTTGGATATGTTGAGAACTGTAGTGAATGTAACTGGAGATGCTTGCGTAGCAATGCTTATTGCAAAATCCGAAGGTAAATTAGGGAAGCCTAACGTAAAATAATGTGACGATCATTAGCCTATTAAAGAATCAAAATAAAAATTTGTTTTTTTCTTTTGCGGTAGGAATTTTACAAGTGTCATGTTTTTCAAACCAAAGATTTCGTCTTTTAGCGATAAAATCATAAACCTTATCTCTTAGAAAAGTTGGAATGATATAAAAAATACCTACAAGAAACCAAAAACCTTTTAATTGAATTGCTATTTTTATAGCAGCGGTAGATTTGTAATACACTTTTGAATCAGTAGCTAAAATTAGACTGTCTATTTGTTGAATGAATTTAGGTTGTGTTTTCATAAATTCACTTCCTGAAATTGATTGAAGTGATGCGAATAAAAATCGATTTTTCAAATCTCTTCTGATAACAAACGGTACTGAGGAATCACAAAAAGAACAAAGTCCATCAAATAATATAATGAACTTTGTTTTTCTAAGTATTTGTATGTTGTTTGTAGATTTCAATTATTTAAAACAATCAATAATTTGTAAAGCAATTTGTAAGGCTTTAGCTCCTTGATTTAATGAAACTACAGGAGTTGTGTTTGTCTCTATTGCATTGGCAAATGACTCTAGCTCATCTAAAATTGCATTGTTTGATTCAATGGTAGGGTTTTCAAAATAAATTTGTTTTTTTATTCCTTCGGCGTTTTGCAAAATCATTGCAAATTCATCTGGGTTTTCAGGTGCGTCATCCATACGAACCAATTCACTTTTTTTATCTAAGAAATCAACTGAGATATAAGCATCTTTTTGAAAAAAACGTGATTTTCGCATGTTTTTAAGAGAAATTCTACTTGCCGTTAAATTAGCCACACAACCATTTTCAAATTCGATTCTAGCATTGGCAATATCGGGTGTTTGAGAAATAACAGAAATACCACTGGCATTGATGCTTTTTACCTTAGAATTCACGACACTTAAAATAATATCAATGTCATGAATCATTAAATCTAATACAACAGGAACATCAGTTCCTCTAGGATTAAACTCTGCGAGTCTATGTGTTTCTATAAACATAGGATTGTGAATAGACTCTTTAACCGCAGTAAATGCAGGGTTAAATCGCTCTACATGCCCAACCTGACCTCGAACTTTATTTTCTTTAGCCAAAGCTATTAACTCATTAGCTTCTTCATAGGTTTTTGTAATAGGTTTTTCAATAAAAATATGCTTCCCGCTTTTTAATGCCTGTTTTGCACAGTCAAAATGAGAAAGAGTAGGTGTTACAATATCAACAACATCTACTTCAGCCAATAAGGCCTCAATTGATGAGAATGCTTTATAGCCAAATTCCTTCTCTACAGCTGCAGTATTTTGTTCAACAGGATCATAAAAACCAACCAATTCATATTTTTCTGACTGTTGTAATAATCTTAAATGTATTTTTCCTAAATGACCTGCACCTAATACTCCTGCTTTTAACATATTTTGTTTTGTTTATCCGTTATGGATTGCTCTAGTGTTGTAATTCAGCACTTCAGCAAACTTGATTTATTTCATCCATAAAAACCTCTTAAAAGTTTATGGAAGTTTTACACAAAAATATAAATCTTTGGGGATAAATTACTAATTTTATTGCCTAAATAAAAACAATTAGTGAAGGACACGCTCAAACATCAAGGACTTAGAAATCAATTGGCTAAAATAGTTGCAGGAAAAGGGATTACGGACAAGAATGTTTTAGCTGCAATTGCTAAAATCCCGAGGCATTTATTTTTGGATTCTAGTTTTGAGAATTTTGCTTATCAAGATAAGGCTTTTCCTATTTTGGCTGATCAAACGATCTCTCAACCTTATACAGTGGCTTTTCAATCCCAATTGTTAGAAATTATTCCTGGAGAAAAAGTATTGGAAATAGGCACAGGTTCGGGCTATCAAACAGCTATGCTGTTAGAGTTAAAAGCTGAAGTATATACCATAGAACGTCAAAATGAGTTATTTAAGAAAACCAAATTATTTTTACCTAAATTAGGATATAGACCTAAACACATATCCTTTGGAGATGGTTATAAAGGGTTGCCAGATTATGCTCCATTTGACAAAATTATTGTAACTGCCGGAGCACCTTTTGTGCCGAAATCTTTATTAGCTCAATTGAATATAGGTGGAACTTTAGTGATTCCAGTTGGAGAAACTAAGCAGATTATGCATTTGTATAAAAGAACTGGTGTAAAATATTTTGAAAAACAGGAGTTGGGAGAATGTAAATTTGTTCCTATGTTAGAAAAGAAAAATTAATATAAAAAAGCACCTAATACTCCTGCTTTTTAGTTGGTTTTAGTCAAATTTTGCATAAAATTTTCCTTTCCATTTTCCTTGTACACGCATAATTTGCTCTATAACATCACGAGCACAACCTTCTCCTCCTTTTTTAGGTGATATGTATTTGGATATCTTTTTTATCTCTGGAGCGGCATCATTTGGAGCACAGGCAAATCCTACTTTTTCCATTACTGGAAAATCTGGCACATCGTCTCCCATGTACAATACATTTTCAGGGACTAGATTGTATTTTTCTAACAATTCTTTGTAAACTTTTATCTTATCATGAACACCTAGATAGATATCTGTAATTCCCAGTCCTTGTAGTCTTATGCGTACACTTTCACTTGAGCCTCCCGAAATGACACATACTTTATAGCCCGAATCTACTGCCGATTTTAAAGCATAGCCATCTTTGATATTCATTTGTCTTACCAATTCTCCATCAGGGAAAATTGTCACGATTCCATTGGTTAAAACTCCATCCACATCAAAGATAAAGGTATCTATTTTTGGCATCAATTCTTTGTAACTTATTTCCATCTATTTTGTATTTGCAATTGCTTCACTAATCAAAGTGTATATTTTTTTTTGATTTGAATTCAATTGTGATTTGTGCAAAGCTAAGGTTTTTTCGTCCTTTCTTATGGCCGGACCTGTTCTTACTTCTTTAGGTGATTGTTTGGTTATTTTATGAAATGTTTCTTCTATTAATGGATATAAAATTTCAAAAGGAATGTTGTTTTCTTGACAAATATCTTCTCCGATCGAATACATATGATTGACGAAATTATTTACAAAAACAGCAGCGATATGTAATTTTTTACGTTGCTCTGAATTCATAGAATAGACTTTTGGTGAAAGTTCTTTTGCTATTTTTTCTAAAAGAAAATAATCCTCAGTGTATGTAGCCTCTAAACATATAGGAATTTCTCTAAAGTCTATCTCTTCGTTTTTTGTAAAGGTCTGTAAAGGATAAAACACGCCTTTTCTGTCTTGTTTAATTGCTGAATTAGGCATAGCTCCACTGGTGTGTACCACTAATGTATTCGTTAGTAACTCATTTGAAATGGATTCAATAGTAGCATCCGTTGTTGCAATAATATAGATATCTGCCTTTTTTAGATTCTGAATAGTATTGGTTATTGAGACTCTGTTTTTTTTGTTTTCTATATGGGCAAGGGTACGGTTGTATATTTGCACCAATTCAATTGATGAACTGTTCAAAAAAGCATTTGCTAAATGCGAAGCCAAATTTCCTCCGCCAAGTAAAACGACACGTATCATAAAGCGAATATACAAACGAATCTTATTTTTTAAAAAGGAATTTGTATTTTTGATTGATACATTTATTAAATTGGGAATATGAATTACGGACTCTTAACTATACTTTGTTTTTTTATTTTTATGAAAGTGATTTTTAATGAAAACATTTCACATAAAATGACACAGGAAATTCCAAATATTCATCAATTTACTGTAACGGATTTACAAGGTAAACCTTTTGAGTTTTCTACTTTAAAAGGCAAAAAAATAATTATAGTAAATACAGCTTCCAAATGTGGTTTGACACCGCAATATGAAATATTACAAGAGATTTATGAAAAATACCAAGATCAAGGTTTGATAGTAATTGGGTTTCCTTCAAATGATTTTTTATGGCAAGAACCAGGTGACTCTAAAAAAATAGAAATTTTTTGTAAAGTTAATTATGGAGTAACATTTCCTATGATGGAAAAAATTAAAGTAAAAGGGACCAATAAACATGATATCTATGCGTTTTTAACTCAAAAAAGTAAAAATGGGTATGCAGATTCCAAAGTGAAATGGAATTTTCAAAAATACTTAATTAATAGGGCAGGGGAATTGGAAAAAATTATCGCTCCCAAAATCAAACCCAACGATCCGGAAGTGATTGCTTGGATAGAAAAAAAATAATTTCATGAAATTAGATATATTGGCTATAGGTGCGCATCCTGATGATGTTGAACTTGGCTGTGGAGCAACATTAGCAAAAGAAATAGCCAATGGAAAAAAAGTTGGAATATTAGATTTAACACGCGGTGAATTGGGAACTAGAGGCTCCGCTGAAATTAGAGATAAAGAAGCTGCTGCAGCTGCTGATATTTTAGGTGTTTCTGTACGTGAAAATTTAGCCTTTTCAGATGGGTTTTTTACTAACGACAAGAAACATCAATTAGAAATAATAAAAATCATTCGTAAATACCAACCTAATATTGTGCTTTGTAACGCTGTAGACGATAGGCATATTGATCACCCTAAAGGGAGTAAATTGACATCAGATGCCTGTTTTTTATCTGGGTTGCGAAAAATTAAAACTATGTGTAATGGAGTTGAACAGATATTTTGGCGTCCTAAACACGTGTATCATTATATTCAATGGAAACCTTTAGAGCCTGACTTTGTAGTGGATGTTACGGGGTATATGGATATAAAAACCAAAGCAGTAAAAGCGTATACTTCTCAGTTTTTTGATCCGAATAGTAAAGAGCCTGAGTCGCCAATAACTAGTAAGAACTTTATAGATAGTGTGCATTATAGAGCCAATGATTTGGGGAGAATTATAGGCGTTGAAAGCGCAGAAGGTTTTGTGTCAGAACGTTATGTTGCTGTTAGGAATTTAGAGGATTTAATTTAAAAAAAGACTTGCACAATTGTCGAAATAGTGTAAATTTGCAGCCGTTAAACATGGTGGTTGTAGCTCAGTTGGTTAGAGTATCGGTTTGTGGTACCGAGTGTCGCGGGTTCGAGTCCCGTCTTCCACCCATAGTTTTTAAAGGTCTGTTTTTACAGACCTTTTTTTATAAAATAAAGTTTCTTCTGATTTTTTCAGTTTGGGTATTGAAAAATTATGCTGTAGTATTTGTACATTTGGATTGCTTGGATTCAAGGTTGTAACGCAACAAAACGTTTTAGTTTTATGATGTTACTGAGCTACAATTTTAAGTTCAATATCCATCATTTCTTTTGGTGTTTTATATCCAAGTATCTTTCTAGGTCTATTGTTTAGTTTTTC
>NZ_JBAHZZ010000012.1:0-8974 GCF_037132785.1 Flavicella sp.
ATTTTGGCTAAATAAGCCTTACAAGCTTCATCATTTGGTAGTTCTTTTATAAAACTCAGTATATTTTGACCTTGAAAAACATCCATATCTGTTATAGTTAAGGACACTAAGATACAGAAACTAAATGACTAACTCAGTAAATTTTAATTGACTTTTTCTGAGCCATCTATTTCTAGATGGCTTTTTTATTGAGTAGATATTTTATAGTTATCCAATGAATTGAATATTTGTAAATTCTTTAGAAACGATTAAGGTTTTCTGTTTAAATTTAACATCTTCTAAAGAAACTTCTTCGTTGTCAATTTTGATAGATTTTACGTCAAAAGGCAAGCCAAATAAATTGATTTTAAAAGTGTCATAAGAAGTAATAAATTTCCCTTGTTTATGTTGTCTAAAAGTTAATTTATCTTTGGTGCCTATTACTTTAAATTGTGTTAAACTAAAACGACCCTTAGTGTAGTCATAACCGTCATTTGCATCTTCAAATAAGTCAGATTCCTCTTTCCCGTTTTTGTAATAAAGATCTAATGTTAATTCTGTTATCACCTTTTCTCCGACATATTGTTGAATAGGATATTTAGGAATCACTGCTCCAGCTTTAATAAAAATAGGCATCTGATGTAAATCAGCATCAACCCATAATTCCTTGCCTCCAGAAACAATTTCTTTTGTCCAGTTGTTGTACCATTCACCTCTTGGGATATACATTCTTCTTCCAGTAGCATTCGGTTCGTTAATCGGACAAATTAATATTTTATCACCACAGATAAATTCATCATTTCTATAATGTGTTTGACTGTCTTCTTGATCAAATAGTACCAGTGACTTTAACATTGGTTCTTTTTTTATTGAATATTTGAAGAATGAAGTGTATAAGTAAGGTAATAATTCGTATCGAATTTCAATAAATTTACGAACTACATTTGTAATTTCTTCATCAAATGCCCAAGGTTCTTGATCTCCATGATCTCCTGATGAGTGGGTTCTACAAAATGGGTGAAATGCTCCTAATTGTATCCATCTAGCGTACAATTCACCATCAGGTTGTTCAGCGAAACCGCCAATATCAGAGCCTGCAAATGAGAATCCACATAGAGCTAAACGTTGTGCTTGAATATTTGCAATTTGTAAATGTTCCCAAGTTGCTAAATTATCTCCCATCCAAGTAGAAGTGTAACGTTGTGTTCCTGAATAAGCAGAACGGGTAATTACAAAAGGACGTTTGGGATAATTAAATTTCTTTAAGCCATGGTAGGTTGCCCTAGCCATCTGCATTCCGTAAATATTGTGTGCCTTATTATGACTACATGGGTTTCCGTCGTAATCGTGTCTTACATCTGATGGGAATGATTTACCTGGAACGTCCATAACTGCAGGTTCGTTCATGTCATTCCACACTCCTTTTACTCCAATATCTTCAATAAGCACTTTAAACAAACCAGCCCACCATTCTCTTACTTCAGGTCTAGTAAAGTCTGGGAAATAACATTCACCAGGCCAAACTTTACCTTTCATATAAGGACCATCAGCTCGTTTACAAAAATAATCGTTGTCTAATCCTTCTTTAAAAACACTATATTCATTGTCAATTTTAATACCAGGATCAATAATAACAACTGTTTTAAATCCATCATCGGCTAATTCTTTTACCATTCTTTTGGGATCTGGGAAATAATTGTCGCTCCAAGTAAAACATCTAAACCCTTCCATATAATCAATGTCAAGATAAATCGCATCACAAGGGATTTTCAAATCTCTGAATTTTTTCGTGATTTCTTTTACGTTCGATTCGGGGTAGTAACTCCATTTACACTGATGGTATCCTAAAGCCCATAAAGGAGGTAACTCAGGTGTTCCAGTTAAGTCGGTATAACTTGTTACTACATCGATCATTTTTGGACCGTAGATAAAGTAATAATTCATTTCCCCTCCTTGTGCCCAGAAACTTGTAACATTTCTTCTTTCTTGACAAAAATCAAAAAAAGTTCTAAAAGTGTTATCAAAGAAAATTCCATAGGATTTCCCATTGTGTAAGCCTGTGTAAAATGGAATTGCTTTGTAAATAGGGTCTGTATTTTTTCCAAAAGCGTATGAATCAGTTGCCCAGTTTTCAAAACGTTTTCCTTTTAAATTACTGTGTTGTGGTTTGTCGCCCAAACCATAGTAACTTTCACTGTTTTGAGCAGTTTTACTCATCTTAACGATGTCGCCTCCAAGCTCATAACTTTCTTCCCAGTGGAATCCTTTTTCGTCTTCACAAATTATTGTATTGTCTAAAGCATCAAAGATAGATTTTCTTAAATCCGTTTTGTAAATGTGACAAATTAATTTTGAAGTAGTGACGATGTATTTATCATCGTCATCAGAAATTTCTAAATGATTGTAGCCTGTATTTGCGTCATTGGCGATTGCATAGGAAAAATCATTTTCAAATTTACCAACAGTTGTATATCTAAAACGCAATAAACTATCTCGAAGAACAGTAAGTTGAAGTATTACATTATTTGATGTAGAAAAATGTAGAACATCCACATCTTTTTTATAGCCCGTAATATTAGAAGGAAATTGGTCTCCTTTGTATTCTAATTGCGTATTTAAAATCATAATTACTAGTATTTAATAAGTCGTGAAGTTACTTAAAAAAATAAAATAAGTTGTTATTTAGAGACAAAATTAACATTGTTTTGTAATTGTATAAATTACAATTTCACTGCCTTTTGGAAGTGATGACCTTTAAATCAAAAAACCGTGAAATTGTAGCATTTATTTGGTGATTTTAAAGAAAATAATTCCTAAAGGAGGAAGTGTTATTTTGGCAGAATTTGATTTAAAGTTCCATGGTTCTTTACGTATTTTTATCTTTTTAGGATTTGAAATACCGCTACCTCCAAATTTTTCAGCGTCACTATTTAGTATTTCAACCAAATGTCCTGATTTATGAATACCTAATAGATGTTCTTTCCGAACGACAGGGGTGAAATTACAAACGATGATGATGTCATTTTTTTTATCATGTCCTTTTCTTATAAATGAAATAATGGAGTCCTCATGGTTTTCATAATTGATCCATTCGAAACCTTCTATACCAAAAGATTTCTCGTAAAGGGCAGGTGTGTTTTTGTAGATTTTATTTAAGTCTTTAACAAAATCTTTCATTTTAGCATGTTGTGGGTCTTTTAATAAGTTCCAATCCAAGCTGTTATCAAAAGACCATTCGTTTTCCTGTCCAAATTCGCTTCCCATAAACATTAGGTTTGCTCCTGGATGTGCATACATATAACCATATAACAAACGTAAATTGGCTAATTTTTGCCACTTATCTCCTGGCATTCTACCTAGGATTGAGTGTTTGCCATAAACGACTTCATCGTGAGAGAGTGGCAGCATAAAGTTTTCAGTAAAGGCATAGGCCAAACTAAAAGTGATTTTATTGTGATGGTACCTTCTATTGATAGGATCTTCGTTAAAATACTCTAAGGCATCATGCATCCATCCCATCATCCACTTCATTCCAAAGCCTAATCCACCCATGTTTTCGGGTTTTGTAACCATAGGAAATGCGGTAGATTCTTCGGCAATGGTTTGTACTCCTTCAAAACTAGCATACACTTCTGTATTAAAGTCTTTTAAGAATGAGATGGCATCAAGATTTTCCCTTCCACCATACATATTTGGTTCCCATTCACCGTCTTCACGTGAATAATCTAGGTATAACATTGATGCTACTGCATCCACTCTTAAGCCATCAATATGATATTTGTCCAACCAAAAAACAGCATTACTGATAAGAAAAGATTTAATTTCATTTCTTCCATAGTTAAAAATTAAACTTTTCCAATCTTGGTGGTAACCTTTTTTTCTGTCAGGGTGTTCATATAAATGTGACCCATCAAAGAAACCTAGACCGTGGTCATCTGAAGGAAAGTGAGAAGGTACCCAATCTAAAATAACTCCAATATCATTTAAGTGTAGTTGATCCACCAAAAACATAAAATCTTTAGGAGAACCAAATCTTGAAGTAGGTGCAAAATAACCTATGAGTTGGTATCCCCAAGAAGGGTCATATGGATATTCCATTATGGGCATAAACTCAACATGGGTAAATTCCATATACTTTAAATAGTTTACCAGTTTGTCTGCTAATTCAATATAAGTCAAAGGTCTGTTTTCTTCAACGTTATACATCCAAGAACCTAAATGAACTTCTAAAACAGCATAGGGTTTGTCTAGTCCATTTTTGTCTTTTCTGTAAGACATCCAATTTTTATCTTTCCATGTATAGTTTTCAATATCGTAGGCAATAGATGCTGTTCTTGGTGGCTGTTCACAGGAGAAAGCATAAGGGTCAGCTTTTTCTGTGATAATTCCGTCTTTATTACAGTGGATTTTATATTTATATTGAACACCCATTTTAAGTCCAGGAATAAAACCTTCCCAGATACCAGATTCATCCCATCTTACATTTAAAAGATGATCTCGTGAATTCCAAAAATTGAATTCACCAATCACATAAACATGATTGGCTGAAGGTGCCCAAACGGAAAAATAAATTCCCTCAATCCCATCTACTACGACTGGATGTGCTCCAAATTTCTCATATAATCGATAGTGTTTTCCTGCTTTGAATAAATTGATGTCAAATTCGGTAAATAGACTAAAAGCTTTTACATTATTCATAAATTCGGAATTTTTTAGAGTTAAACAGCAAGTTCAAAGGCATTGCTGTAGTGTGTTAATAAGTTTAAATTACGGTTCCATTGGCAATAATTGCTTTGTTTTTTATTACAACAATTCCGTCTTTAATACTGTATGTTTCTGTATCCGTATCTTCTAAGTGATCTCCTCCATTGATTCTTACGTCATCTCCGATACGGGCATTTTTATCAATAATACATCTGTTTATATAACAACGTTCACCGATGCCTATATAAGGTTTTTTCGTTTTTTTACACTGTTCTAAATCTTCAATACTCTGATAATTGTCTGACCCCATCACATAGGAGTTTGAGATAGTAGTACCAACTCCAATTCTACTTCGAATACCAACAATAGTACGTTCTATTCTACTAGCATTTATAATGCAGCCCTCAGCAATTAAAGTCCTTTCTAGCGTAGTTCCCATAATTTTTGATGGAGGAAGCATTCGAGCTCTTGTTAATATGCTTTTTGATTTGTCAAATAAATTAAATGCAGGAACAGGATCTGCTAGTCCTAAATTTGCATCAAAGAAAGAGGAAATAGTACCAATATCTGTCCAATAACCTTCATGCTGGTAACTTAGTACTTTTTGTTTGTCAATAGCTTGAGGAATAATTTCACCTCCGAAATCCATGGTAGTGTTGTCTTCTAATACTTTTATCAAAAAATCTCTACTAAACACATAGATCCCCATAGAAGCTAGGTAATTTCTATCTTCTTTTTTCATCTCATCAGTTACATCTGAAGTCCACTCTGGCAATAAGGAAGCATCTGGTTTTTCAATAAATGATTTGATGATGTTGTTTTCATCGGTTTTTAGAATCCCAAAGTCAGTTGCGTCTTTTGCAGTAACAGGTAATGTAGCGATTGTCACTTGAGCTTTGTTTGTTATGTGAAGTTTAATCATTTCTGTGAAATTCATTTGGTATAATTGATCTCCAGATAAAATCAATGCATATTCCCAATCATGATTTAGGAAATGATGCATAGATTGTCTTACTGCATCAGCTGTTCCTTGAAACCAATTAGAGTTCCCTGGAGTTTGTTCCGCAGCTAATACATCAACAAATCCATCATTAAAAAAACTAAAATTGTAAGTATTTTTAATATGTTTGTTAAGAGACGCAGAGTTGAATTGCGTCAATACAAACATTCTGTCAATTCCAGAATTGATACAGTTTGAAATGGGAATATCAACCAATCTATACTTTCCTGCAATTGGTACTGCTGGTTTTGAACGACTTGTAGTTAAGGGTTGTAGCCTGGACCCTTGTCCGCCCCCTAAAATGATTCCTAAGACCTTTTTTTTCATAATTGTGTATTAGATTAATTTGTTGTATAAATCAATATATTTATTTGCTGCATTACCCCACGAATGGTCTATTAGCATTATTTGTTTTCGGATCTTTTTAAATTTTGATTGGTCATTGTAAAGGTCTGATGCTCTTTGAATTGCTTCTACAGCTTCATCAACTTCGGTGTTGTCATGGCAAATACCAAAACCATTTTCTTCTGATATATCCACAATGGTATCTTTTAAGCCCCCAATGCTTCTAACAATAGGAATTGTTCCATATCGTAAAGAGTACATTTGATTTAAGCCACAGGGTTCTACCTTAGAGGGCATTACTAAATAATCTGCACCAGCATATATAATATGTGATAATGTTTCGTCGTAACCTATATAAGTGTTGTATTTTCCTTTATGAAGAGGTTTTATTTTATTTAAAGCTTTTTCAATTTCAGGGTCTCCAGAGCCTAGAACAAGTATGCTAGCGTTAAGATTCTTGTTTTTTAATATTTGATCGAAAATTTCAGGTAACAATTCAGCACCTTTTTCACCTACTAAACGGCCAATAAAAGCGAAAAGTGGATTTTTAGGGTCAAGGTTGAATTTTTTACATAAGAAAAGCTTGTTTTTTCGTTTTCCAGAAAGAGAATTCTGTTTGTTGAATTTTTTCAGAATCATAGGATCTGTTGCAGGGTTCCATACTTCAGTATCGATTCCGTTTAAAATCCCAATGGATTTTTCTTTCTCATTGTCCAATAGCCACTCCATACCATTTGCTGAACTTCTTAATTCTATTAAATAACTTGGGGATACAGTAGTAATAGCCCAAGCACATTTTACTGCTGCTGCTAAAGGGTTTATCATTTGATCCCATTCTAGCATTCCTGAATTTGATAAGTCGTATTCTGGAAAATAGTTTAGTTTGTCAAATGAAAATTGACCTTGGTATTGCGCATTGTGAATTGTTAGTATTGTAGGCGTTTTACGCAACGATTGGTACTTATGAGCATATAACATCATAAAAGGAATCAAACCTGTATGATAATCATGACAATGCACGATTTTTGGTTTGTCTTGGAATTGTACAATCCAATTTAATACGGCTTTTTGAAATGCCAAATAACGTTCTGTATCGTCATTATATCCATAGACATTATCCCTATCCATTAAGTCTGGTATTTTTACTAGATAAAGAGGATATCCTAACGTTTCGTTGTCTAAACTAAATACTTCAAAATCGTAGATTAAACTACCTAAGGAAACTGTGCCCTTATGATCTGATTTAAGCATGTTGTTTTGAGTGAATTTGGTTTTGTAATATGGCATTATTACAGCACTCTTTTTTCCTGCTTTATTTTGGTATTTTGGTAGTGCTCCGACTACGTCAGCAAGTCCTCCTACTTTTGCAATAGGGTAGCATTCAGCACTAATATGTATAATTTCCATTTATAGATATTTTTGATGTTTAAACTTACGTATTTTTTTTATAAAATTCTTTTTATGGCAAGCAATTTTTAGTTCATTGTGAAATTTTATTTTAATATTCTGATAGTTAATGTTTTCTATGTATTAAATTAAGAAGTTGATTGTTTTTAGTTGATTAAATACATGAAAAATCATGTATTTATCTAACAATTTTTATGGATGGTTTTGTGAAAACATGTTTTAATAATTTAGAGTGTTAAAAAATCAAAAGAGACTATTATATTGCGGTTTTTATCAAAAAAATAGTCTCTTAAATATTAAATGATTACTTCAAAAGTTATAGGTAAAGAATATCTTACCCTAACTGGGACTTTTCGTTGTTTTCCTGGAGTCATTTTAGGTAGAGAAAGAATCACTCTTTTGGCTTCGGCTTGAAGTCTAGGATGAGGAGCTCTTGCTTTTACTTCTGTAATATTACCATGTTCATTAATTGTGAACATTACATAAATTTTCTTTTTTCCTTCAGATAAACCGAGTTTATTAGCAATGTTGGAATCGAATTCATTATTGATATGTTGTCTTATTTTATCTGAGAAACAAGCTTTTTTATCTTCTTTATTACCTTTCTCACATCCGGGATATATTGGAACGTCTTCTATGATTGCAAATGGGATATCTTCTATGATTTCTTCATATTCTACCGCTTCGTTTATAAGATCAATGTCTATTGAAGTTATTACGGCTTCAGATTCGTCCGTCTCTGTTGATTCTATAATGGTTTCTATGATGTCTGAGATATCCTCCACTATCTTTATTGCTTCAATCAATTTAGGAGGAGGAGGTGGTGCCTGTTTGATTGGAGGTGGTTTCCGATGTGTGATAATCATTTCTTCCATTCGATCTGAGGAGAGATCAATAGTGCTAAAATTAGTAATTTCTTTTGTGGATGTTTTGTGCTCTATACCGATATATATGAAAAATAGAGCCAAAACCAATCCTATTAGCCAGAACAGTTGACTGTAGTTTTCTAATCTAGCACGTGGGTTTTTTTTAGTGTCCATAACGCTGAGATTTTAAATTTATTATATTCTTAATATACGATTTTTACTCGAGAAAACAGTAGTAAAATACTAAAAAGTATTAAATTAAATTACTGTAAATAACTTAGTGTATTGTCTGCCGATAAGCTAAGGTTTTTTGTCTTGTTGGCTAGCTTAATTATACTTGGGATATACGGTATAATTCGACAAATGATTGTGTTTTTGTGAAAAAATATTATGGAAAACAAGCAGTTAATTTGTTCTTGTTTTTTTTGCTATAGCAACGAGAAAGGTTTTGTTTTTAAATTCTCAGTTACCATTGTATTAACTAAGAACCAGTAGTTCTTTAATTAATATATTTTTTTGTATCTTTATTTATGGAAAAAACAGACTTACGAAGCGTGTCCGATCAAGAAAGAGAAATTATACGAAGGGATGCCATAAAAATGAT
This sequence comes from Flavicella sp., assembly GCF_037132785.1. Taxonomy (GTDB): domain Bacteria; phylum Bacteroidota; class Bacteroidia; order Flavobacteriales; family Flavobacteriaceae; genus Flavicella. Next base: position 8,906 of record NZ_JBAHZZ010000012.1, read on the forward strand.
AAATCGAGGAGATAAGAAAAAGGACATAGCAATGTTTTACGGTGTTCATGTAAATACTGTTAGGGATTG
>NZ_JBAHZZ010000023.1:0-11411 GCF_037132785.1 Flavicella sp.
AAGTGGAGCGAACTTTTGGAGGAATAAAGTTATGGTTTAAAGGTGGAGTTGCAAGGTACAGAGGTATGGAAAAAATGCATACTCAAAATCTGATGGAAGCTATTTGTTACAATTTATATAGAAGTCCAAGGATAATTGCCAATAATTCTAAAAACTAAAGGAAAATGAACCAAAAAATAGATTCATAACTAACATAAACAATGAAAATAAGAAAAAAAAATATAAATTTTAGATTTAAAAAGTCAAAATTGAAATCTAAAACTGAAAAGAGCATTATGCAACGGTCTTTAGTGGTTTTACGAAGGTACAAAATACTCTTCAAAAAAATAGCCCGCAAACTGCGAGCTATCTCAAATTTTATAAAAACAGATTATATTTTTTTCATCTGATCTTTCATCATTTTAATCTGATCTTTTAACATACCATGTTTGTCTAACTTCTTAGCTTCATTTAGCAAGGTTGTCGCTTCTCTTTTTCTTCTTCTATGCATTGCAACACCAGCCATGTTCAATTTTGCCATTGCCACATCATGATCCATAGACAAACCTAATTTTAATGCCTTTTTAAACATTTTATCAGCTTTTGTCATACTGGTTTGGGTTACAAGTAAGCCATGTAAAAAGTAATAATAAGCCTCTTGTGGTTTTCTTAAAGCACTTGATGGATTTTTAATATAGTCCAACCATTTTTGTGCCCCAACTAAATTTTGTTTTCTTATTTGTAAAAAAGCTAATAATAAAAATTCGTTTTTAAAAAAGAAAAACACAAAAACCCCAGCTAATAAAAGGATCATAATTCCGTTTCCTATATTTTCTTCAGCAAATTGAAAACCTGCCCAAACAGCTATCAATACTGCAATTACTATTTTTAAATATTTATTAAACATTGCTTTATTTTTTTTTAAACGAATGACTCTCCTATACAAGAAATACATGAAGTTGCGAATTTACATATTTTTAAAGGAAAGGAAAGTGTTTTTCTAAAACTTGATTTTATTTAGTTTTACGGTAATATTTATTATGTTTTACATATGCGAATATCCCTAATGCGGCAACGACCACTATTGAATAATACACAAAACTAGGTGTTACCATTTTATCACCACTCGCATAAGAATGCAGTCCTGACAGATAGAAATTCACGCCAAAATAAGTCATCATTATTGAAGCAAACGCATATACCGATAAAATATTAAAGGTAAACCGTCCTCTTAAACCAGGCACCAATCTTGTATGTAATACAAAAGCGTAAACCATTATACTGATTAAGGCCCATGTTTCTTTTGGATCCCATCCCCAATAACGGCCCCAGCTTTCATTGGCCCACATTCCACCTAAAAAGTTTCCGATAACCAACAGCACCAATCCAACAGTCATCGACATTTCATTAATCACTGTTAACTCATTGATTGTATTGTCTAATTTCTTTTTATTTTTTTTATTTGTGAGTGCCATTAAGATCAAGGCAAGCAGACCTAAAATCATAGCCAAAGAAAAAGGACCATAACTCGCTACAATAATTGCCACATGAATCATCAACCAATATGAATTCAGAACTGGCACTAAATTTGCAATTTCAGGATCCATCCAATTCCAATGAGCGATCATTAAAATCATTGAAGCTAAAAATGCAGTAGCAGCAATTGTCAATGTAGATTTTCTACCAAATATCAAACCAAATAACATCGTAGCCCAACCTACATAGATCATGGATTCATAGGCATTACTCCACGGAGCATGACCACTTACAAACCATCGAGCTGCCAAGCCTGCAGTATGCAAGGTAAAAAACAAAATCACAAACCCAACTGAAATTTTCAATAAAACCTCTACGACTTTACTCGTTTTAAATATTTGAACAATCACCAAAATAAATAAAATCAAGCCCGCAAACAGGTAGAGTTTGAATAGCTTTTTAAATACATCATATTTATTATAAGCAATCTCAAATTTTATTTTATCCTCAGATGGATACACCTCATCACCATATTTCTTTTGGAAATTTTTAATGCCGTTTAAAATCTCATCAGCCTCTTCATAGTTCTCTGAAATTTTCGCTTCGTTCAAAATTTGAATATAAACGGGTAAAATTTGTTTTACAAAAACAGAATCGACTCCTTTAAACGGAGCATTGTACAATTCCGGTTGTGATACCCATTTGTTCGTAGCATCATTAGGTATCGGAAATATTCGAAGCATGCCACCACCAATCGCAGAATATAATAGGCCTACTCTTTTATCTACATTGATAACATCCTTTTGGTATTTACTCTTTATATTAATTTTTTGTGCCGCTTCAACATCTGCTTTTATTTTATAATTCCCATTATCATCGATAAAATCGATCAAACGAGCATATTTTTCTTTGGTATCTATTCCTAAAACAGTACGTAGTTTGTCATTTCCTCGTTCCAAATAAATCACTGGAACCTGAAACCACAATCTTGGATTTTCTACAATCGATAAAAAAACTTGATTTGCATCTAAGCCATTATAAGTATCACTCTTACTTACTTTACGCAATAATTGTGATGAAAAAGTATGGACAGGCTTCATACGACCACCCGCATCTTGAATAACCAAAGCACTAAACTTTTCAGCGTGCTCAACAGAAACCACATTGGCTTTTAAAATAGAATCCATTTGCACGGCTGTAATATCATTGATATGGTTGCTGTCCTCATCAGTATTATGGTCAGTATGCCCTTCATGGTTGTGTGCACTATGGTCGTGACCATCTTCATGGTTCTGATCTCCTTCGTGATTATATTCTTGTTCCTGGTTGTGTGCACTATGATCATGACCGTCTTCATGGTTATGCTCTTGTGCAGAAACACCTCCTGCTAACAACGAAATTATAGCCAAAGAAAGTAATGCCTTTTTCGCTTTTATCTTATTTAATTTATGACGTAAATATGAGAATCGCGTATTTTTTACAAATAAAATCAACAATAAACCTGCGTATAAAAGGAAATAACCAATATATGTAATCAATGTTCCCCAATAATCATGATTTACCGACAGCCTTGTTTCTTCGTATTGAGGTGTAATATTATAACTCGATTGGAAAAACTTATAACCTTTATAATCTAATATATTATTCATATACACTCTAAAATCAAATGTCTCTGAAGGATCAATTACTGTAATCTCACTAGCAAAAGACATTGCACTCTCTGACCCTGGATATTTATCCAATTGAAAATCATTCAACTTTATTTGAAATGGCAACAAAATTTCCTTTGCCCCAAATGCCACTCTGATATTCAAGTCGTCCAAAGTAAATTGAACAGGAGCGTTTGATGTATATTTACCTCCACTAACTTCTATCTCCTTCGTTTCATTTTTTGTAGAAACCAATAATTTTAAAACATCTTCAGGAAACACATCTTTGTCACCCTTTGTCAAGTCCATCTTCCCTGACAATGGTGGTTTAGGCACTACAAAACTCATTCCAGCAATATTATGTAGTGTTAAATATTTAAAATCAGATAAGACGTCCTTTTCAATATTTCCTCTTAGTTGATCTGCCATTCGAAGAAAAGTTCCTTCAAACATCGATTCCATTTTCAACACGTCATTTTCATATTCAAAGTTGATCAGCGCATTTTCTTTATGAGCAAAACCGATTAAGACTCCGTGGATATTTTCTATGTCCCCTTTTTTGATATAGTGATCATGTCGACCACCACTACTAGATTCAACAAAATGTATATACAATTCCCCTTCCTCCGTTTCTACAAAACTTGTAGCGGCATTCGGAATAAATTCTTTTAATTCAAACTTCACCTCCTGACCTCTAAAATCAGTATTGAAAGCATAATTATTTTGACCCCAAGTTGACAATAATATTGGATCATACAAAACACGTTGATCTGTATTATCGTCTAAAGTAACTTTTAAATACGTTTGATCTGAATAAAACACATTTGTAGTTTCTCCTTCTTTTATCGGCATGATACCTTCAAAACTGATATACCTAGTGACTCCTGCTCCTAAAAGGATTAAGAAAAATGATAGATGAAACAACAATACGGACCATTTCTCTTTTTTGTACAAACGGTACCTAAAGATATTCCCAAAGAAATTTACAGCAAACAATACCATGATGCATTCAAACCACCAAGAGTTATACACCAGAGCTTTAGCAGTTGGAGTTCCATAGTCATTTTCTATAAATGTAGCAATTCCCATTGCCATAGCAAAAATAAGAAACAACACCGCCATCAATCGTGTACTAAAAAATAAGTCTAAGATTTTTTTCATTAGATAAAATATCATGTACCAAATAATACTCAACCAATCAAGTAAATATTATTTAACAAATTAAAGATGCAAATTTAATCAAAGTTAGGCGAATAGAGTTTGTGAATGAAAGAAAATTTCGTGTTTTGTGTTTCGTTATTTGTCTATCGGTGATCCTTTACTGTTTTTTTTAAAAACAAAACAACACATTTATTACTCTTCTTCCCTTACTTAATAAAAATCATATCCATTTATTAATTTTAAGTGATAAGGCTTCAATATTTTTAGACAAACTAAAAAAATGTACTCTGCCACCAGATTCAAAAACTGAACATTGAGTAACTAATAACGATCAACTAACATCGAATTTGGAGCCACGAATATCGAGTTACAACATTAAAACTTCCACCAAGGTTTTGACTCTGTCGATCCATAACCATAGGAACCATAGTTTCCGTAGCCATAACCCTTTTTATAATCAGAACCATTAATTAGCATTGACATATTAGTCAAACGTTTTTCTTTGTAAAGATTTTGAGGCACCGCTAACAAGCGTTTATCTAAATAATTAGCACGTACAACATAAATAAACAAATCAGCACGATGCCCCAGCAAAAGCGTATCTGTTACTAAGTTAATAGGTGCAGTATCTACAATTATATAATCATACTCCGCTTTTACTTTTTCGAATAGCTCATCAACACGAGGGTGTAATAATAGTTCTGCTGGATTTGGAGGAATGACTCCAGAGGAATAGAAATCTACATTTTTATGCTCGGAAACTGAAAATCTAATATCCTCTAACTCCAATTGAGAATCCAAAATATAATTTGTAATTCCTTTATTATTTGGAGTCTTTAAATATTGATTGAGCTTAGGCGCACGTAAGTCCATTCCTAATAAGGCTACTTTTTTACCCGACAATGCCAAGGTACAAGCTAAATTAATGGATACAAATGACTTTCCTTCGCCACTCGTTGTAGAGGTTATAAATATGACATTACTACCTACCTCCTTAGAAGCCAGCATAAAATCTAAATTTGTTCGCAACAAACGGAAAGCCTCTGCTGGACTAGAACGAGCTTCTTTGGAAACCACTAAATTCTCTTTTGTCTCTTTAAGAGGAATATCTCCCAAAACAGGAGCAGAAACCAAAGCCTCTAGCTCTTTACGGCTATGAAATTTATTATCCAATAAATCATTTACATAAATAATTCCAAAAGGAATGATTAATCCCAATAGTAAACCTGCTAATAAAACAATTTTTTTCTTAGGAGAAACTGGAATATCCACTCCATAAGCCCTGTCAATAACTCTTGAATTAGATGCTGTTACCGCCAATGAAATTTGGGTTTCTTCTTGTTTTTGTAACAAATACAGATATAGTGATTCTTTAATTTCTTGTTGACGAAGCAAGTCTCTAAATTCCCTTTCTTTTCTAGGAAGACTCTTCTTTTGACTATTTAATTGATTATCTTTTCGCAACAATTCATTAATCGTAATACTCAACGATATATTTAAATTATCCAAACTCTCTTGCAAACTTTTTCTGAGATTTATCAGCTGCGCTTCATAATCTAAAACTACTGGATTCTTTGTTGTAGAACTACGAACAACTCTATTTCTATCCAATACAATTTGGTTATACTGCTCTGTCAATATGTTTATAGAAGAATCTGAAAAGCCCAAAGCAGGAATCAAACCAAAACTATGATTTTCTTTTTTCAAATACCCTTTCACAAACTCCAATAATTTCAGCTCCGTATTGGCATCAAACAAAGCTTGCTCGCTAAAAGTTACGTTCTCTATAAAGACCTCAGACTGCTTTACTATATCTGTTAAATTATTGTCATTTTTATATTGTTCTACGCCTTTATCAATCTCAGACAATTCTGCTCTAATTATCTTCAAACGCTCACTTACAAAAAACACTGTGTTTTTGCTTACTTCGTTTTTATCGTCAATTTCTTCTTCCGCGTAGTTTAAAACCAGCCTATTTAAGATTACCTCTGCTTTTTCTTTTATTGAGTGTTGCAAGGACAGTCTCAATACAGTCGATTTTTTGTCAATCACTTCTATTTCTACTTTACCCACTAAACTACTGACTGCAACCTCTTTAGACACCAATTTAACTTTTATTTGCGTATCAATATCTTTCGAATACACAGAGCTTTTTTGAACTATTTTATAATGCTGCCCAAATAAAATCAAATCTTCATCAGTGTTTTGTGCCGCAATAAATTCTTGATTTATATCTAATAATTCTATCCTGTTATTGCCAATATATTTTATATAAAATGTAGTATCATGCTGCACCTCAAACAATCCAATTGGTTTGAGTTGTAAATTTCCATCAAACACTTCACTTTCAACCACCCGTCCTTCTATATAATAACTAATTTGTAAGTTTAGGTCAGAAACAACTGTTGCTGCTAAGGTTCTCGATTTTAAGATTTGAATTTCGTTTTCAACTGAACTCATACTTCCTCCAAAAGAGGCTAGGTCTTGAAAAGCTGCCAATTCAGAAGACATAGAAGATTGTTCCTCTTTGATCAATAATGTCGTGGATACATTATATATTGGAGTTGTATATCTTAGATACACATAGGCACCTGTTAAAAACAAAAGGGCGCTTAATAGAAACCATCTCCAATTCCTACTGTATTTCTCAATTTCCTCTCTAAAATTTAAAGATTCTTCAAACCCCTGAGGTATATTTTCGTTCTGGTCTAAACTATTCATTGAATTTTTTTTAATTTACAATCAACGCAATTATTGTAATCGTTAAAGAAGTAATAGAAATCCATATTCCAGTTACAGAACTGGCTGCAGATGAGTTTACTCTAGGCTTGTTAGGCTCAACATATACTACATCATTTTGTTGCAAATAATAAACCGGAGATTCAAATAAATTTGTAGCTGTTAAATCAATACGTTCAAATTGCTTTTCAGTATCGGTTTCACGAATCACCAATACATTTTGACGTACTCCATGTATCGTTAAATCCCCAGCTAAACCAATCGCATCCAATATTGTTACCCGTTCATCTAGAATTATATAAGCTCCAGGACTCTTCACTTCTCCTAATACGGTAATGGTAAAATTCAACCATTGAATATTTATAGAAGGATTGACCAAAAAAGGTGCTAATTTTTCTTTTAAGACAGCAATCAACTCAACACGTGTATAACCAGCCACTTCAATCGTTCCTAACTGCGGGAACTCAATGGTTCCGTCTTGAGCAACCGAATACGGTAACAACTCTACATTCCCGTTCCCCGTACCCATATTTGGTTTAAAACTATTAAACGGAATTACAGCAAGGGGATCTAATGCACTTATCATAATAGACAATTGATCACCCGCCTTAATTTTAGGAGAAAAATCGGTATTTAGCACCTGTTCTTTTGTATCAATGCCTTGAAAGTACAAAAGATCTTTTTTAGAAGCACAGGACGATAGTAAGACTACCATTAGGATTAATACAGCGTAAATTTTACTCATAAAATTAATTTGCGCAAATGTACTAAAAAACACACTATTTATCACTCTAAATTATTTGTTTTATTACATCCAACTTGCTATAAATTGAATTCATGGAGACAAATTCAGGCACAATGTTTTTCATCTTTACAACAGTTCTTTCAGATTCTAAAACACTATTTTCATCACATAACTGTTCTATGGAAGCAATCGTAAGCTCTACATCTAATGGAGTAACCTTACTAATCATTATTTTTTCATGATGAGTAGGCAAAGTGGTTTCTTTGTTATTTAACAGCTCTTCATATAGTTTTTCTCCAGGACGTAAACCTGTGATTTTTATATCAATATCCTCTGGGTATCGCAAACCAGACAATTTAATCATGCGAACGGCCAAATCATAAATTTTTACAGACTTGCCCATATCAAAAATAAAGATTTCACCTCCATTACCCATAGATGCCGCCTCAATAACCAACTGACAGGCTTCAGGAATTGTCATAAAATAACGTGTAATTTCTTTATGTGTCAATGTCAAAGGTCCTCCTTTTTCAATTTGTTTTTTAAACAAAGGAATTACGGATCCATTAGACCCTAATACATTTCCAAAGCGGGTGGTAATAAATTTTGTTTTCCCCTTTGTTTTTTCATTCATACTCGTAATATACATCTCAGCAATTCTTTTTGTTGCTCCCATGATATTGGTCGGATTCACTGCTTTGTCTGAAGAGACCATGACAAATTTTTCCAATCCGTACTTTAGTGATAAGTCTACAATGCATTTGGTTCCCATCACATTAACCTTAACAGCCTCATAAGGTGTTTCTTCCATCAAAGGAACATGTTTATAAGCAGCAGCATGAAAAACAATTTGAGGTTTGTGTTCTTTAAAAAGAAGATCCATACGGCTTTTGTCTCTAACATCTGCTACAAAAACGGTGTAATTTTCCACCATATTTCTCTTCAATTCCTGTTCTAAGTCATATAGTGCCGATTCAGACTGATCTACAAGCAATAATTTCTTGCACTTATATGTACCCACTTGTCGTGCAATCTCACTTCCTATAGATCCCGCTGCTCCAGTAATTAATACGACTTTATTTCCTAGCTCTTTTTCTACTTCAAAATTATCTAACTTGATTGGAATACGATCCAGCAAATCTTCAATACGAACTGCTTTGATTTGCCCTACCTCCAAATTCCCTCCAACCCATTTGGAAATAGGTGGTGCAATTTTCACTTTCAGTCCTAAAATTTGCATATCTACAACAATCCCTAACAGTCGAGTTGAGCTAATATTCTGAATAGCAATGACCACTTCCTCTATTTGATGTTTTCGTATAAATTTATCTGTAATAGATTTACCTTCATAAATTGGCATCCTATTGATCATATGCTCTGATCGTTTGGGATTGTCATCAATAAAGCCAATTATTTTAAATTGTTCACGTGCCCCTTTTCTTAATGTATCATAGGCAATTACCCCCATCTCTCCTGCTCCATAAATTAAAAGTGACTTTGGATTTTTCTTTCCTTGGGAAATCTCTCTGTGAAAATATTTAAATACAAATCGACTAGAAATCAACACTATGATATTTAACAAATAGTGAATAATAAGGATAGAAATAGAGATATTAAAATTAGGATAGCATTTAAAGTGTCGATTTATCAAAACCACTAAGATTAAAAATCCACTTAACATAGTCGCTCCGACACACACATTCGAAGCATCTTTAAGTCCTGTATGACGAATAACCCCTTTATAAGAACCTGAAATTAAAAAACTTAACAAAGCAAACAATGCAACAACGGGTAATTCATTAAACACCAATACCAAATCGAATGACAAGGAAAAGTTGAAACGAATTAAATATGCAAATATAAATAGTTGCAGCACTATAACAATATCAATACACAAAACCAACCACCTGGAAACATTTTTTTGTGCGTACGCATACAAATAATTTTTTATCATTTTCCCTATTCTAATAATTAATGGTCACTATAATTTGCTCAAAGATAGTTGTTTTCAGGAAACATCAAATAAGGCATGCTATTTTCTTTAGTTTTCGTAGCTGACAGCTGGTCGTTGGTCGTTGGTCACTGACAATTAGTCGTTTGAGATTTAAAACTGAACTTTTGACCTTGATTTGGACTCAGTCTTTGTCTTTGTCTTTGTCTTTGTCTTTGTCTTCGACAGTCCATCAACTAACTTCGAACAACAGTCATCAAACACCAAATAACCTTTTCAAAACTGCTTCTATCCGATTTCGACCCTCTTGTTGTATGTTTGAGCCAGAAGGAAGACACAATCCGGATTTAAATAAGTCTTCACTCACTTTTCCTCCATAATAAGAAGCGGATTTAAATACAGGCTGCAAATGCATTGGCTTCCATAAAGGTCGTGATTCTATACCCTCTTCTTCAAGAGCCAATCGAATTTGATCTGCAGTAATATTCGTTTTTGATTTGTCAATTGTAATACACGTCAACCAATGATTGGAATAATAGTCTGAATTTGGCTCTTTAAATACTGTAATTCCCTCAACATTTAAAAAGATCTCTTTATAAAATGCATTCATTTCTCTACGAAGTGTTATATATCTTTCCAACACTTCTAACTGTCCTAAACCAATACCTGCAACAAGATTGCTCATACCACAATTATAACCAATTTCTGAATGTTGATAATAAGGAGCTTTATCTTTTGCATTTGTTGCTAAAAATGTAGCCTTTTTAAAATATTCATTATTATTTGATATGAGAGCACCTCCTCCTCCAGTAGTAATTATTTTATTGGCATTAAAAGAAAACACTCCTATAGACCCCATTGAACCGCACATTTCACCTCTATAGCTAGAACCCAAAGCCGCCGCTGAATCCTCTAAAACGGGAATTTTATATCGATTTGCAATTTCTAAAATCTTATTCATTTGAGCGGGCATCCCGTAGGAATGAACTACAATAATGGCTTTTGGCTTTTTTCTTAATAGAATCTCTTTCTTTATAGCTTTCAATAATAAATCAGGGCACATATTCCATGAAATAGGCTCACAATCTATAAAAACAGGTTGAGCACCAATATACTGTATAGGAAAAGCACTGGCAGCAAAAGTAAAGCTACTACACAATACCGTATCTCCTTTTTGAACTCCTAATACTTGCAAAGCCAAATGAATCGCAGCGGTACCAGAAGAAAGTGCCAAACAGGACTTTGAACCAACATAAGCACTAATTCTATTTTCAAAAGAATCCAAGAACTCTCCTTTAGGCCCAATTTCATTTAAAGAAATCGCCTTTTTTATATACTTCAACTCATTGCCTTGCAGCAGCTGTTCCGATAATTTTATTATATGATTTTTCACTGATTATACTTAAATAATGAATTCACAGAAACTTTCCACTTACCAGTGGATTTCATCTCAGTTTTATACTCCAATAGAAAAACAATATATTTACTGAGTTACACGCCTAGTGTCTGTTTTATATTTTTTTGATATTTAGGTTTTTGTAGTACCATTCTAAGAATTGTTTTATGAAAAATGCTTGGATTCAAGGTTGTAACGCAACAAAGCGTTAATAATTTTTAGTGATTCAATACTCAAATATAGTGATTATAATATTGATTTTATTTCGTGGCATTATTGAAATAGAATAACTCTCCTACGTCGAGTTATTTCCAG
>NZ_JBAHZZ010000025.1:0-16461 GCF_037132785.1 Flavicella sp.
TCTCCTCGATTTATCATTTTTATGGCATCCCTTCGTATAATTTCTCTTTCTTGATCGGACACGCTTCGTAAGTCTGTTTTTTCCATAAATAAAGATACAAAAAAATATATTAATTAAAGAACTATTGGTTCTGAGTTAATAATACCTGAATTTAATAGTTCTACTATCATAACTTTAAATTCATTATCATACTTTTTTACAATAAGTCAAATATAAAATTTAAAACTCATAAAAATCGTCACACCAAGGGTAGATACACTCCATTCAGCCAGCTTAGAAATTATAAATTCTTTTAAACTCATCATATTCTTCCAAAAACACCTCAATAATTTTAAGCTTATCGTCTTTAATAAAATATTCTCCAATTTTTTTTGATGAACAGAATTCAATAAAAGTATTAATCTTCTCTTTTGGAATTCCAATTTGGAGAAACAAATCATCTCCAAAATCCTGTCTTATTTTGCTCAGTGCATTTGTAGCTTGTAGAGAAAGTTTTTCTTCATTTCTTTTTATCTTTCTATTCACTTTTCCTATTTTTCCAATTTCTTTTATCAATGGAGCTAAAACATACCCCCCAAGAAGCATCAAATCTGCGTCACCTCCAGCAGGACCACCTAACGAACTATTATCAGATGTTTTCCTTCTAGCCCACTCATCATCAACAGTTAATGGATTTACACCCGCCGTTGAAAAATTCAAAACTTCGGAGGAAAAAGTATATTTTGACTTAGCTTTTTTCATATTGGAAATATCTGACCACAAATTCCCAGACAATCCATTACTAATGACAACCTCTGTTAATTCATTCACTTTAACTTCTAATTTAATAGGTATATAACTACTATTCATTATTTCAGCTCTAATCACAATTATTTTTTCTATATACTTTATTCCTGAAATCAATAAAGTATCATTTAATTTAACTTCAATTTCAAATTGTCCATTCAAATTACTTATCGTGCCAAAATTCGAACTTAAATTTAATACATGTATGTCTGGTACAAATAAGATATCACTCTGGACCACACCACTCAAAGTAGTCCCAGAGACCTGTCCAGATACAATCAATGTTGTACTAAACAAAAACAGAATAAACAAAAAGGTTTTCATGAACTCATTAGCTAATTAGTAGCTACTAAAATATTTAATAATTCTTTTTGATAATACAAAAAAAACCAAAGGAAAACTTAAGGAAATACTAAATTGATTAAAAGATACAATATATATTCTTGGCAATCGACTGGAATAATTACCCTGAAATTATATTTCTATACCCTCCCCCCTCCTTCCTATGTAATATAGAATATTTTAGCATATATCACTACTTATCTTTTCTCTTTTTTAAGAGAACTAGCCATCACTGAAGAAATCCAAAAACAGGATAAAATCTAGATTCATTTATATTAATTTTTCGTCTAAATTATTTTAAAAAACCATTTAAAAAACGCCTATATAAATTTACTATTTCAGTGAATAAGGTATATTTGCAAGAGCAATATTTATATTAGTTTTTCGATGTCTAAAAAAGAATTATTACATACTACTTTAAAAGAATATTTTGGATATGAAAAATTCAGACCCTTACAAGAAAAAATAATTACATCCATACTTGAAGGCAAAGACAATTTGGTTATTATGCCTACAGGTGGAGGTAAATCTATTTGTTTTCAACTTCCAGCCTTACTACTAGATGGAGTTACTTTGGTTATTTCACCACTAATTGCATTGATGAAAGATCAAGTAGATGGATTAAATGCCAATGGAATTCCATCTGCTTTTTTAAACAGTTCTCAATCCGAACAAGAAAACCAAACCATCTTAAATGATCTAAAAAAGGGAAAGATAAAATTGTTATATCTAGCTCCTGAAAGTCTTGCTTTTTTTGAAATAGTCATTCAAGAAATAAAAATAAGTTTAATTGCTATAGATGAAGCTCATTGTATTTCTTCTTGGGGGCACGACTTTAGACCAGCATATACACAATTAGGGTTTTTAAAAAAAAGACTATCAAACACCCCAATTATTGCCTTAACAGCAACCGCTGATAAAGCTACTAGAGAAGATATCCTTACTCAGTTAGGATTGCCTTTAGCAGAAAGACATATCGCTTCTTTTGACAGACCCAATATTTCACTTGAGGTACGAAACGCACAAAATAGAATTATACAAATTGTAAAATTTATTAAGGAAAGACCGAATACATCAGGAATCATTTATTGTCTGAGTAGAAAGACCACAGAGCAAGTTGCTACTCGGTTAACTAAAAATGGTTTTAAAGCAAAAGCCTATCATGCTGGTTTGCCTCATGAAGAACGCGCACGTATACAAGAAGATTTTATTTATGACAAAAGTCAAATAATTTGTGCCACTATTGCCTTTGGAATGGGAATAGACAAATCGAATGTACGTTGGGTAATTCATTACAATCTTCCAAAAAATATGGAAGGTTATTATCAGGAAATTGGTAGAGCCGGTCGTGATGGCGTAAAATCTGAGACTATATTATTTTACAGCTATGCAGATGTAATCCAATTACAAAAATTCGCTCAAAACTCTGGAAATAAGAAAGTTCAGCTTTCTAAGTTAGAACGCATGCAACAATACACGGAAGCTCTTAGCTGTAGAAGAAAAATATTACTGAGTTATTTTGGTGAATTTATAGAGAAAGACTGTGGCAATTGTGATGTATGTAAAAATCCGCCTGAATTTTTTGATGGAACCACCATTGCTCAAAAAATATTATCAGGAATTTTCCGACTCAATGAAAAAGAACCAATTGGTACACTTGTGGATTTTTTAAGAGGCTCTCAAAATGCACTTATTTACGACAAAGGGTATCAAAATTTAAAAACTTACGGTATCGCAAAGGAGATATCTTGGCGAAATGTACAGCAATATATTGTTCAACTTATTAATTTAGGTTATTGTGAAATTGCATTTCATGAAAACAATGCACTTAAATTTAGTACCCTCGCTAAAAATGTTTTATTTGAAGGAGAAAAAGTTCGTTTAACCAAAGTACCCAAAATACCACTGACTAAAAAGGAATTTGCCAAAGTAGGAAAAACTAAAAAATCGACAACCGATTTATTTGAAAGATTGCGTTTATTGAGATTACAAATAGCGCAAGGTCATGAAATCCCAGCTTACCTAGTTTTTAACGATGCTACTTTAAAGCAAATGGAAAAAGAAAGACCTATGACCGATGATGACTTTTTGGCTATTGATGGAGTTGGACGAAAGAAATTCGAAGATTTTGGTTTTGATTTTATCAAAGAAATTATCGCATTTCAAAAAGAAAAAATCATCACTAAAAAAAAGGTAAAAAAAACTAAAGGAGATACTTTACAAGAAACTTTCAAACTCTTTAAAAAAGGCTTATCAGCCATAGAAATATCTCAAGATCGCAAACTAAGTTTGGTGACAATTCAAACACATTTTATCAAGTTACACAAAGAAAATCATGATATTAGTCTTGATGAATTTGTAAATCGAAAAGAATTGGAGTTATTAACTAATGCAAAAATAACACTTAAAGGTTCAACAAGCTTACGTGCTTATTATGAATATTTTGAAGAAGAAATGCATTATGACACCATTAAATTTGGTTTGGCTATCTTAGATAAACAATAAGTAAATTCCCTTTATTTATCTCTTTCAGCATCCAAATCTTTATATATTTTTTCATAGAAAGGAAGAATCTCTTCTATGGAAAACTTTTTAGAATGTTCCCTTGCATTCTTTTTAAATTTACTTAATTTTTCAGAATCTTCTAAGATATAAATTGCATTTTTAGCCATGTCCATAACATCACCTACATTGCTTAAAAAACCTGTTTTCCCATGAACATTTACCTCAGGAAGACCTCCTGAATTACTCGATATTACAGGAGTTTTGGCTGCCATTGCCTCCAATGCGACCAAACCAAAACTTTCGGTCTCAGAAGGCAATAAAAACAGATCTGTATAGCAAAGTATTTTCTCTAATTCAACACTATTCCCTAAAAACAAGACACTATCGTAAACACCTAATTCTTTGGCTTTTAAACGAGCTATTTGTAAGTCTGGTCCCTCTCCAACCAACAAAAGTTTAGAGGGAATTTCTTTTTGTACATTGTAAAATATCTCTACTACATCCGCAGTTCTTTTTACAGGTCTAAAATTACTTATATGTGTTAATATTCGTTCATCCTTTTTAGCTATAGAAATTCTCTGACATTCGTCATGTAGCTTTTCTGGGTATTTTTCTAATTCAATGAAATTGTAAATCACATGAATTTCTTTTTTTATATCAAATAAATTTAAAGTTTGACTTTTTAAGCTTTTAGAAACTGTAGTTACTGCATCTGACTGATTTACACTAAATTCAACAGATTTTTTATAACTAGGATGACTCCCTACCAAAGTAATATCGGTACCGTGTAAAGTAGTTACCACTTTTATATCTATTCCTTGTTCTTTTAGCATTTGCTTGGCCATATATGCGGCATATGCGTGAGGAATTGCATAATGAACATGCAATATTTCCAAATTAAATTTAGATACTACTTCAACCATTTTCGCCGATAAAGCCAATTCATAAGGTTGGTATTCAAAAAGAGGGTATTCTTTTATCTGTACCTGATGAAAATGCAAACCACTAGAAATAAAATCTAACCGAACGGGTTGATTATAGGTAATAAAATGAACCTCATGATTCTTACGTGCCAACGCCATTCCCAATTCAGTTGCTACAACTCCACTCCCACCAAAAGTAGGATAACATACGATTCCGATTCTCATGAAAATTTTCTTATAAATTTATTCATTACTACGAATTATATACTTACAATTAAAATAATATCTCTTTATTTTTCCTCTTTTAAAATCCTTCTAATTCCAGCAATTTCTTTCATTTTTTCTCTGGCCTCAGTAGCTGGAGATCCAAAATAAATCTTGCCACCTTCAATACTCTTTGTTACACCAGTCTGACCTAAAACCACTGCTTTTTTTCCTATAGTTATTCCGCTCGTAATCCCAACTTGTCCCCAAATTGTAACCTCATCTTCAATGATAACACAGCCAGCAATTCCTGTTTGTGAAGCGATCAAACATTTTTTTCCTACTACAGTATCATGTCCAATTTGTACTTGGTTATCTATTTTAGTTCCTTCTTTCACTAAAGTATCACCTGTTACTCCTCTATCTAAAGTACACAGAGCACCCAAGTCTACATTATCTTCAAGGACAACTCTTCCTCCTGAAACCAATTTATCAAATCCTTCTGGTCTGTTTTTATAATAAAAAGCATCTGCTCCTAAAACCGTCCCACTATGAATAGTAACATTATTTCCTATAACACAATCATCATAAACGGTTACACTAGAATAAATCAAACAGTTTTTACCAATTGTCACATTATTACCGATAAAAACATTTGGCTGTATCACTGTATTGGCTCCAATAATTGCAGATTCACTAATGCCAGCGGTACTCGCAATAAATGGATTAAAATGATTTGTTAATTTGTTAAAATCACGAAAGGGATCATCAGAAATTAAAAGAGCCTTACCTTTTGGACATGCTAACTCTTTATTTATCAAAATTACTGTTGCTTCAGATTCTAAAGCTTTTGTATAATATTTTGGATGATCAACAAAAACAATATCTCCTGAGCTGACTACATGAATTTCATTCATTCCAAAAACAGGAAAATCATCTGCTCCAATATAGTTACAATTAAGAATCGTCGCTATCCTCTTTAAACTTTGTTTGTTTTTAAATTTCATCTCATACTTTTTAAAATAAAAAAGAATTTTACACAACTTTAATTTAGTTATTTGTAAAACTCCTTTAGTATTGATCCAATAATTCACAAATACTTGTAATTACTCTTTAATACGTTCTTGATACGTTCCTTTAGACGTTTCAATTTTAATCTTATCTCCCTCATTTATAAACAAAGGTACATTGATAATTGCTCCTGTTTCTACCGTTGCAGGTTTGGTTGCATTTGTAGCAGTATTTCCCTTTACTCCTGGCTCAGTATAAGTAACTTCTAGGATGACACTCGCAGGCATTTCTACAGCCAAAGGCATTTCATCATCTAATCTTACAACTACAGTAACTATTTCACCTTCCTTCATTAATTCTGGTGAATCCAAAATTATTTTTTCCAAAGTAATTTGATTGTAATCTAAAGTATTCATAAAGTTAAACATATCTCCATCTGCATACAAATATTGATACTTTCTAGTTTCAACCCTTACTTCTTCGATTTTATGACCCGCAGAAAAAGTATTATCTATAACTTTCCCTGTGGTTAAGCTTTTTAATTTAGTTCTTACAAAAGCCGGTCCTTTACCAGGTTTTACATGTTGGAATTCAATAATCTTATATGTACCATTATTATATTTGATACACAATCCATTTCTAATATCTGATGTAGATGCCATTATATTGTTTTTAACTTAGTTACTAAAATATCCTTTCATAATTCCTCTTTGTGAATTTTGGATGAATTTAATAATATCATCTCGTTCACTAGAAACCTCCATCTCTGCCTCAATTATTAGAATTGCTTGACTGTTATTGTATTTACTTTGAAATAAAATTCTGTAAATATTTTGAATTTCTCTAATTTTCTCTGGGCTAAAACCTCTTCTTCTAAGACCAACAGAATTGATTCCTACATATGATAAAGGCTCTCTTGCTGCTTTTACAAACGGCGGTACATCTTTTCTCACCAAAGAACCTCCTGTTACAAAGGCATGATCTCCTATAGAACAAAATTGATGAATCGCAGTCATTCCAGCTAAAATAACACTATTACCAATATTAGTATGACCTGCCAAAGTAGTACCATTCGAAAAAACGCAATCATTTCCAACAATACAATCGTGGGCAATATGGCAATAAGCCATAATCAAACAATTATTTCCTATAACTGTTTTCATACGATCAGAAGTACCACGGTTAATGGTAACACATTCTCTAATCGTAACATTATTTCCTATAATTGTAACTGTTTCCTCTCCATCGTATTTCAAGTCTTGAGGAATAGCAGAAATTACTGCTCCTGGAAAAATTCTACAGTTTTCTCCAATCGTAGCTCCTTCCATAATAGTCACATTAGAGCCAATCCAAGTTCCGGAGCCTATAGTCACATTATTATGTATGGTTGTAAAAGGTTCTATGACAACGTTTCTAGCAATTTTTGCTTGTGGATGTACATATGCTAATGGTTGATTCATAATTATTACTTTTTTACTATTTTGGCCATTAATTCTGCCTCTACAACTATTTTATTATTTGCATATCCAAAAGATTGCATATGACAAATTCCTCGTCTAATTGGAGAAATTAACTCCGCTTTAAAAATTAAAGTATCTCCAGGAACAACCATTTGTTTAAACTTAACTTTATCCATTTTCATGAAAATAGTTAAATAATTTTCTGGGTCTGGAACCGTACTTAAAACAAGAATCCCTCCACACTGAGCCATCGCTTCAACTATCAATACTCCTGGCATTACAGGTGCTTCAGGAAAATGACCAACGAAAAAAGGTTCATTCATAGATACATTTTTCAAACCGACAACATGAGAGTCCGAGAGCTCTAAAATTTTATCTACTAATAAAAATGGAGGTCTATGAGGTAAAATTTCCATGATTTGATTAATATTCATCAAAGGAGGTAAACTCAAATCGTATTGTGGTATTTTATTTCTTTTTTCTTTTTTGATGATCTCTGCCAATTTCTTAGCAAATTTTGTATTGATCGAATGACCAGGCTTATTCGCAATAACCTTTCCTCGTAATGCAGTACCAATCAATGCCAAATCACCAATTACGTCCAATAATTTATGCCTTGCAGCTTCGTTTGCCCAATGCAAAGTCAAATTATCTAATATTCCATTGGCGGTAACTGAGATAGAATCTTTGTCAAATGCTTTTTTCAACTTAGACATGGTATGCTCAGAAATTTCTTTATCTACATAAACAATTGCATTGTTTAAATCACCTCCTTTAATAAGATTGTGATCTAATAAGGTTTCCAGTTCATGTAAAAAGCTAAATGTACGTGCTTTGGAAATTTCTTCCTTAAAGTCAGACATTTTTTCTAAAGAAGCATTTTGAGTACCCAATATTTGAGTTCCAAAATCTACCATCGTAGTCACCTGATATTCGTCAGATGGAACAATCATAATTTCACTTCCAGACTCTTCATCTTTATAACTGATAATCTCTTTTACAATATACTCCTCCAATATTACATCTTGAGAAACAATACCTGCCTCTTCTATCGCTTCCACAAAATATTTGGAAGAACCATCCATAATAGGAGGTTCAGAAGCATTTAATTCAATAATAAGATTTGTTATTCCAAGTCCAACTGCTGCAGCTAAAACATGCTCTGAGGTATTGATATCAACACCGTTTTTCTCTAAGCTTGTTCCTCTCTTTGTATCCGTAACATACTCTGCTTTAGATTCTATTTTAGGTTGACCTTCTAAATCAACTCTTACAAAAACATAGCCATGATTTATAGGAGCTGGTTTAAAGATTAAAGTTACTTCTTTCCCTGTATGTAATCCAATACCTTTAAGAGTTACTTCTTTTTTAATAGTTTGTTGATTGCGCTGCATTTTACTTATCTTTTAATGCTTTAATTTCTTTTTCTAATTCACTAATTTTCGCTATATAAGAAGGTAAATTCCTAACGATAGCAGATGATTTATTCCACTTTTTAATATTATATGCAGGAAAACCAATTACGATGTCTTTATCTTTAATACTTTTTCTCACTCCAGAGAAACCAGAAACAACAACATCATCACCAATTTTAATATGTCCAGCAAACGCTGCATGACCACCAATCATTGTTCTTTTACCAATTTTAGTAGACCCGGAGATTCCTGTTAAAGCAGCAATGACCGTATTTTCATCTATTTCACAATTGTGTGCTACTTGAATTAAATTATCAAGTTTTACTCCTTTTCTTATAATTGTAGATCCTAAAGTTGCTCTATCTATAGTCGTATTCGCACCTATACTTACATTGTCCTCTATCACTACATTTCCAATTTGTGGAATGGAAGCATATACTTTGTTTTCATCAGGAATAAACCCAAACCCATCAGCACCAATAATAGCACCTGCATGAATTTTACAATTATTACCCACAATACAATCTGAATAAATTTTAACACCGGAATACAATGTTGTTCCATCAGAGACAGAAACATTATCACCGATATAACAATGTGGATAAATCTTTACATCATCACCAATCTTCACATTATTACCGATATAAACAAATGCTCCTACGTAAATATTAACCCCCAATTTTGCTGAATCACTAATAAAATGAGGTTCTTCTTTACCTGTTTTATTTTGTTTTACTTCATTATAAAAGGTTAACAATTTAGTGAAAGCAGCATAAGCATCGTCAACTTTTATCAAAGTAGATGCTATTTTATTTAAAGGTTTAAAAGTTTTATTAACTATAACTATAGATGACTTTGTTGTATAAATAAATGATGTGTATTTTTCATTAGACAAAAAAGTCAAAGTTCCTTCCGTTCCTTCCTCAATCTTTGCCAGTCTAGAAACTTCAATAGTTGGATCACCTACTATGTCTCCTTCTAATAATTCTGCTATTTGCGTTGCTGTAATTTTCATTGTTTGCAAAAGTATAAAATTAATATGAGTTCTGCCAATCCTATTTCTTTGGATAACAAATAAAATATTTCACTACAGGTTTGGTTAAAGCTTGAATATTTAGCTGGTCAGAGGCTTCCGTAATATCTAGAATTTCACCAGTTTTAAAATAAATATTTATTTTACTTTTAGACGAGTCATATGCTTGATTTTGAATACTGTCTATAAAAACAAAATATTCTAATTCCTCATTACTCAAATTTAATTCATTTCGTTTTTCTTCAAATATTTTTTTAAAATAATCATCTTTTATCGGCTCATTCTTAATTTCTATTTTCAATAATCTTCTATTAATAATCATTTCTGATAATTTAGACAACACTTTATCTTCATGACTTATCCAGTCTTTAATAGCAGAAAGTATATCATAATCATCTAATCTAGCAAAAATTTTTAATACTCCTATCTCAAAATTATTTTCATGAATTTCATTGTTCAGGAAAAAACGAAATGCCTTACTCGCAGGTAAGTCAACACCTTTATTAACTAATTCATTAGCTCGCCTCAATAAATTTACCAACATTTTCCCTGCTACGACCCCCGTTTTATGAAAATACACCTGCCAATACATCAGCCTTCTACCAACAATGAATTTTTCGGCAGAATAAATTCCTTTCTCTTCTAAGACCAATTCATCATTAACCACATATAACATAGCAATTAATCGATCAGAATTAATATTCCCTTCTGCAACACCGCTATAAAAACTATCTCTTTTTAAATAATCCAATCGATCCATGTCCAATTGACTTGAAATCAATTGATGCATGAATTTTCTTGCATATTTTCCTTCAAATATTTCGATAGCCAAAGATAACTGACCATTAAATTCCTTATTTAATTCCTTCATATAAAATAAAGAAATTTCCTCATGGCTTATTCCAACAACAATACTATGCTCCAAAGCATGAGAAAATGGTCCATGACCAATATCGTGTAATAAGATAGCTATATATAAAGCAGTAGCCTCTTTTTCAGAAATTTCAATTCCTTTAGTTTGCAAGGTTTGCACAGCACTCTGCATTAAATGCATACAACCTATAGCATGTTGAAACCTTGTATGATGTGCACCTGGATAAACCAAATAGGAAAATCCTACTTGTGAAATCCTTCTTAATCGCTGAAAATAAGAATGTTCTATTAAATCAAAAATTAATGCATTAGGAATCGTAATAAATCCGTAAATTGGGTCGTTTAATATTTTTAATTTATTTGTTTGTAAACTCAAAAGATTTTTTTTTGATTGAGCAAATATAGCATTCTTTAGGTAACATAAATCATAAAACAGCCTTAAGAATACACAAGTTCTGAATAAATTATGATAATTCAATTGAAATATAAAAAAAATGAAAAAGATACATATTCTATGGGTTGACGATGAAATCGACTTATTAAAACCCCATATTTTATTCTTAGAAGGAAAAAATTATATTGTTTCAAAATGTACAAATGGCAGTGATGCCATTGATCTGATTACAAACAATAATTATGATATTGTTTTTCTAGATGAAAATATGCCTGGTCTTACAGGAATTGAAACCCTGACCGAAATAAAGAACTTTAAACCCAACCTACCGGTAATAATGATTACCAAAAGTGAAGAGGAGTATATTATGGAAGATGCTATTGGGTCCAAAATTGCTGATTATTTAATTAAACCCGTAAATCCTAGTCAGATTTTACTGAGTTTAAAGAAGAATCTGGATCATTCTCGGTTAATTTCACAAAAAACA
The DNA here is from genome assembly GCF_037132785.1 of Flavicella sp. Lineage (GTDB taxonomy): Bacteria > Bacteroidota > Bacteroidia > Flavobacteriales > Flavobacteriaceae > Flavicella. Next base: position 11,434 of record NZ_JBAHZZ010000025.1, read on the forward strand.
ACTTCTAATTACCAACAGGAATTCAGAAAAATATCTATGGATTTAGCCATAGTCAATTCATATCAAGAATGGATTGAATTGTATCACAAATTATTGCACTGGGAACTGGAATTAGAAAACATTAATGATTCAGGAATGTTGAGTATTCTAGAAAGTCAAAAACAAGAAGCTAACAGTCTATTTTTTAAATTCATAAAAAAGAACTATCAGGATTTATTGACAGGTCAAGATAGACCCGTATTTTCTCATACCTTATTTAAAGAGGTTATCTTACCCGAAATGAAAAACGAAAACGGGACCTTAATGATTGTGATTGACAACCTGCGTTATGACCAATGGAAATCCATTGAACCACTCATTAACACTTTTTACAAAAAAACCAAAGAAACATCCTATTTTAGTATTTTACCTACAGCAACACAATATGCTAGAAACGCAATATTTTCAGGACTATCACCTTTAGATATGGAAAAAAAACACCCTAACTATTGGAGAAATGATGAGGAAGAAGGGGGTAAAAACCTATATGAAAAAGAATTTTTGGCTGCTCAAATTAATCGTTTAAAACCTGAGTTAAGCTTTGATTATCAAAAAATCACAACCTTAAAAGCGGCCAAAGAAGTAGACGCTAATTTCAACAACTTAAAAAAACACGACTTAGCGGTTATCGTCTATAACTTTATTGATATGTTATCCCATTCTAAAACAGATGTAAATGTTATTAAAGAATTAGCTGGTAACGAAAAAGCATACCGCTCTTTAACGTTAAGTTGGTTTAAGAACTCCCCTATTTTTAATACCATACAAAAAGCAAGAAAGGCAGGGATGCAGCTGGTAATTACTACAGACCACGGAACAATAAACTGTAAAAACCCATCAAAAGTAATAGGCACAAAAAACATTAGCTCTAACCTAAGGTACAAAACTGGGAGCAGCTTAACTTATGAAGAAAAGAATGTATACGCAGTGAAAAACCCAAAAAACATCTATTTGCCGACCCAGCATATGAATAGTTCTTTTATTTTCGCTAAAGAAGATCAATTTTTTGTTTACCCAAACAACTATAGCCGTTTTGTGAAATACTTCAAAAACACCTACCAACATGGAGGTATCTCTTTAGAGGAAATGATCATACCATGTGCTATCTTTGAACCAAAATAAAAAGTTATAATTATCAACTAGTATATATGGAGATACATTACTCTTTAGATCAATTATCAGATGCAGCAAAAGAAATTCTAGAAAATGCACAACATAAAATATTTTTGTTTTATGGGGAAATGGGGATGGGTAAAACTACATTAATCAAAGAATTAACAAAACAACTTGGAGTAGAAGAAGAAACGAGCTCTCCTACTTTTTCATTAGTAAATGAATATATTTCAAAAAAAAACGAAACTGTTTATCATTTTGATTTTTACCGAATTAATCATGAAGAAGAGGCCTACGATATGGGGCTAGAGGAATATTTATACAACGATGCTTGGTCTTTTATAGAATGGCCAGCTGTACTAGAAAACTTATTACCTTTAAAATGTGTAAAGATTACGATCACTAAAAAGGATGATAATTCCCGAACAATTCAACTAGAAAATCAATAGTAAACCAGATAAAAACACGAACAACTAAAATGAACAAGCAATTCTCACCTTTCAGTATTGAAGAACTTATTCCACAAGAAGAAAAACTTGAAATTCAGAAAACAAAAGGAGAACTTTTTATTGGACTTCCAAAAGAAACCTACTTTGAGGAAAAAAGAATTTGTTTGACTCCTGATGCTGTCGCTGCGATGATACAAGCAGGGCATAGAGTTGTGGTAGAAACTGGAGCTGGTAAAGGAGCTAACTATACGGATCAAAACTACTCTGAATCTGGAGCTAAAATTGCTTACAACCCTGAAGAAGTCTTTGGTTGTACTATAATTTTAAAAATTTCGCCCCCTTCTTTAAAAGAAATAGACCTTATAAAACCACAAACAATTTTAGTTTCTACACTTCAGCTAAAAACCCAGTCTAAAAAATACTTTGAAGCTCTTGCTACCAAAAGAATTACAGCCATTGCTTTTGATTTTATCAGAGACAGTGAAGGAATGTATCCTGTTGTACAGTCATTAAGTGAAATCGCTGGTACAGCCTCTATCCTTATTGCAGCGGAATTGATGAGTACTCAAAATAAAGGTAACGGACTCTTGTTAGGTAATATCGCTGGTGTTCCTCCAGCTGAAGTCGCTATTATTGGGGCCGGAACTGTTGGAGAATTTGCTACTAAATCCGCTATTGGACTAGGAGCATCAGTAAAAGTATTTGATAACTCAATTTCAAAATTGAGACAGCTTCAAAAGAATATACATAAACCTATTTATACATCTACGCTTCAACTGAGAACTTTACAAAAAGCATTAATGCGTTGTGACGTTCTTATAGGAGCTATTCGAGGAAAATCAAGGGCCCCCGTGGTTATCTCAGATGAAATGGTACAATTAATGAAACCTGGAGCCGTGATAGTCGATGTTAGCATAGATCGAGGTGGTTGTATTGAAACCTCCGAAGTTACTACTCACAGCCAACCAACATTTGAAAAACATGGTGTTATTCATTATTGCGTCCCCAATATCCCTTCTAGGTACTCACGTACTGCTACGGTTTCCATTAGTAATATCTTAACTACTTTTCTTCTAGATATTGCCGATGAAGGCGGATTTGAAATTGCTTTTAGAAATGAACGCACACTGAGAAGCGGAATGTATTATTATCATGGTATTTTAACAAAAAAAGCTGTTGGTGAGTGGTTTAACCTACCATTTAATGATATTAATTTATTGATTTTATAATCTTTAATTTTTATTTAATTTTTCACTTTATAATAGTATTTTTGCAAGTAAAACATTCATATGAATCTTCTAAATCGTTTCATCTATTTTTTCTTTGGTTTATCTCTAGGCGTTATTGCCGTCTTATTTATTGCTAAGAAAAAAAATATTCAATTTCCATATGGACCTGATGCCAGAACCTTAAAAAGTATTCGTATTAAAGAGCATTATATTTTTTCAGAACAAGCCAAACAAGCCATCACAGAACACCATATAGATTCTATAAAATTAGCTTACTTATTAACCAAAAGTGATGTTGACTTTTCAGAAAGTGACACTGACATAAAAAAACCATGTCAAACCTATAAAATTAATGGGCAATTAAAGGACAAAGAAATTTCTTTAATCATAAAAAGGTGTGATTCTACTGCTACTTTTGAAGAAATTCTTATTAAAAACAACTAACAATGATTCTAGACCTAGCAAATCCAAAAAAGTTTGAAAAGTCAATAAATGGTAAAAATATTCAACTTTTCACATTAAAAAACAAAAATGGTCTTATTTCTCAAATCACTAATTATGGTGGTAGAATTGTGAGTTTATGGGCTCCAGATGCGAATGGAAATTTTGAAGATCTTGTTCTTGGTTATGACAATATTGAGACTTATATAAATCCACCTAATGAAATTTATCTTGGAGCACTTATCGGTAGATATGGAAATAGAATCGTTAAAGGGCTGTTTGAGATAAATGGAAAAACATATAAGGGAGCTATCAATAATGGTCCCAACCACTTACATGGTGGAATCAAAAATTTTTCTCTTGTCGTTTGGGACGCCAAACTTATCAACGAACAACAACTTGAATTAACTTATTTATCTCCCGACGGCGAAGAGGGCTACCCTGGAAACCTTGGTGTTACTGTTATTTATACTTTAACATATGACAATGCCTTACAAATAGAATATAAAGCAACTACCGATGCTACTACTCACATAAACCTAACAAACCACTCCTACTTTAACTTAAAAGGTGCTGGTAATGGAACTATCACAGATCATTTATTACAAATAAATGCAGATTATTTCCTACCAACGGATGAAACTTCTATTCCTTTAGGAAAACCTGAATACGTAGAAAACACACCTTTTGATTTCAGAAAATTAAAACTCATAGGAGAGAATTTAAAAGATGACCATAAGCAACTAAAAATGGCACAAGGTTATGATCATACGATGGTTTTTAATGACACTGATAAGAAATCAATAGCAGCTTTTGTTATAGAACCAGTTTCAGGAAGAACTCTTGAACTATATACAAATGAACCTGGAGCACAATTCTATACAGGCAACTGGATTACTGGATGTGGAACAGGAAAAAAAGGAAAGACTTATTTAAGTCAAGATGCTTTTTGTCTAGAAACACAGCATTTCCCTAATAGCCCTAATCAAAAAAACTTTCCAACGACACTATTAAATCCTGGTGAAGAGTATTATTCTTTTTGCAGTTATAAACTCGGTATAAAAAAACCTTAGTCATCATATCACCCATATACGAAGGGATGCCATAAAAATGATAAATCGAGGAGATAAGAAAAAGGACATAGCAATGTTTTACGGTGTTCATGTAAATACTGTTTGGGATTGGTGGAAACTCTACAATAAAGGAGGTAAAAAACCCTTGATTTATCAAAAGCGGGGAGTGAAATCTGAAAAAAGAAAACTACTCAATAAGGATCAAGAAGACTCAATTCAAAAAATGATTACTGATGTAATGCCAGATCAATTAAAGTTGGATTACGCTTTGTGGACAACTAGAGCAGTAAGAGATTTGATATTAAGAGAGTTTAATATTGCAATTGGAAGAAGAGCTATTGGCAACTATCTTAATTCATGGGGATTTACCCCTCAAAAGCCTAAAAAGAGAGCTTATGAACAATGTCCTAAAAAAGTACAAAAATGGTTAGATGAAGAATACCCAGCAATAAAACAGAAAGCAAAAAAAGAAAAAGCAACTATCCATTGGGGAGATGAAACGGGCGTAAAAAACAATAATAATCACGGACGGTCATATGCACCAAAAGGCAAAACTCCCGTTAAAAAGCATATGTCAAAACGATTTTCAATCAACATGATTTCTACAGTTACTAATCAAGGTTTAGTACAGTTCATGATTTACAAAGAAAATATGAACTCAGATGTTTTTATTCAATTTTTAGA
>NZ_JBAHZZ010000068.1:0-5450 GCF_037132785.1 Flavicella sp.
AAATCACAAATGCTATCTGCAAAAGTAGGTGTTATTTGTAGTTTCATGGCTTGAATATACATCTTAATAAGTTAACAAACAATGATTTACACCCTAAGTTTGGGTCTTTGTTTTTGTCATGTACCTTGCAACGGTCTTAAATCATCAATAAAGCAGATAAAATAAAATGGCTTCATTTTTCTGATTGTATCAATAATGGAGGGACTTCACAATTATTTATAGATTTCAGCCCATCAACAAAGGGAAAGAAAGGACAAGTTGTAAGGTTCTTGCACGACCCTGATCAATTTAAAGTAATTGCGGACAGTTTTGAAACATACTTAAAGAAATTAATGGATAATGAATATGACTTTATCGATGAAGATGATTTAGATTAACCCGACAATTTTATAACGATATTATACCAAACCTTGTATCTCTTTGTTCTTGAGTTATCTATAAGCTACAGTAGGGTTCTGCACCAAGATATCTATATGATCTTTCAAATTATATTTAGTTTTTCCTGTATTCATGGAGATGGTTTCATTAACCCGAAAAACTAGAACGCAAACATAAGTTGATAAAGAAGTTTGGAAAGCATTTTCCATATTTACGGAATCCTTAATTTATTATTTACAGCCGAAAGGTTCGGCTCAAACTGCATGTTTTCATGATCATGCTTGGCTATCAAGACTCCAATCATGTAATACCATTTAAATGTTAAAATGGTATAATTGTAAATGTAAGTGTAATAGACCCACTATTGCGACCAAAAGGAAAAAAAATAAAGTAACTTTGGTTTTATGGAATTAGGAACTATACAAACCAAAATCGAAGAAAATATTGCGACAGTTGTTTTTTATCATCCCGCAAGTAATTCATTTCCGAGTAGCTTGTTAATCCAGTTGACAAATGAGTTTTATAAATTAAGTTCAAATAAGGATGTAAAAGTTATTATGTTACAGAGTGAAGGAGAAAAGGCTTTTTGTGCTGGCGCTTCGTTTGATGAATTATTGATGATTGAAAATAAAGAAGTCGGAATCCGGTTTTTTATGGGATTTGCTAACTTGATCAATGCAATGCGAACATGTAAAAAGCTAATTATTGGTTGCATACAGGGGAAAGCAGTTGGTGGGGGTGTAGGTTTGATTGCTGCATGTGATTACGTAATAGCTACTGAAAAATCAGCTATTAAATTGTCAGAATTTTTTATCGGAATTGGTGCATTTGTTATTGAACCAGCCGTTACTCGAAAAATTGGCAAAACAGCATTTTGTCAATTGTCTATGGAGGCCACAGAGTGGCATTCGGCACAGTGGGCTCAAGAAAAAAACCTATATGCAAAAGTGGTTGTAAATAAGGATGACATGTTGGATGAAGCAGCGAAAATAGCTGTGCAATTGTCCCGTTACAATCCAGATGCTTTGATTGAAATGAAAAATGTGTTTTGGGAAGGAACGGAAAACTGGGATGATTTGTTAAAGGAGAGAGCTCAGATAAGTGGTGATTTAGTCTTGTCTGATTTCACAAAAGATGCACTCACTAAGTTTAAGAAATAACGTAACTTTGTCACATGAATAAAATAAGAATTACCAAACAGTTCGACTTCGAAACAGGGCATGCCTTATATGGTTATGATGGAAAATGTAGAAATGTTCATGGGCATAGCTATAAACTTTCTGTTACTGTTATTGGAACACCAATAGAAGATAATGGCAACGTAAAATACGGTATGGTAATCGATTTTAAAGACTTAAAAGAAATTGTAAAGGGAGAAATTGTCGATGTTTTTGATCATGCAACCGTTTTTAATAAAAACACACCACATGTTGAACTGGCACATGAATTAAAATCACGTGGGCATTCTGTGATTTTGGTAAATTATCAACCTACAAGTGAAATGATGCTGGTGGATTTTGCAGCAAAAATAAACGCAAAAATTCCAGCGACGGTAAAATTACATTCTTTACGTCTACAAGAAACAGCTACTTCTTATGCAGAGTGGTTTGCTTCTGATAATCATTAATTTGTTAAATGAGTCTTGCGCTAATTTTGAGATTTAAACCCTAAAATTTCCTAATAAATGCAGAATTTAATACGTCATTTAAATGTTAAAATGGTATTATTTTTCCAAAGCACCATTAAATTTACTCATTGTATTTCCGACGCCATCTGTGCCAAAATATTTTATTAATAAGGCTCCTTTTAAAAGTAATTCAGGCAGATATCTGTTTTCTTCTTTAGACCAAGCTCCTAGCACATAGTTAGATTGTCTTCCTTGCGAGAAATTGGCACTAACTCCAAAACGAAAACGAGGATAGTTCTGGTTTCCTAACTTGTCATTGATGTCCTTTAGTCCGTTATGACCTCCAGCGCTACCTTTTGCTTTTAACCTGATGGTTCCGAAATCCAAGTTTAAATCATCAGAGACTATAAGTACATTTTCCTGTGAGATTTTTTCTTTTTCCATCCAGTACTTTACAGATTTTCCACTCAAATTCATATAAGTAGATGGTTTTAGTAAGATAAAGGTTCTTCCTTTAAATCGAAAAGAGGCTAGATCCCCTAATTTATCCGTAGAAAATGATATTTTTTCCAGAAAAGCCAATTCGTCAAGTATTTTAAAACCAATATTATGTCGTGTGTTTTCGTAATCTGGTCCTATGTTCCCTAAGCCTACAATTAAGAGTTTTTTCATACTAACGATTCAATTCAAATTATTTTTAAAAGTAATAAAATATACACTAAAAAAAAGTTCCTTTTGAGTTTTCAAAAGGAACTTTTAATGTATTTGTAAAAAAAACACTTATTCAGCAGCAGCTTCTTCAGTAGTTTCTTCAGCTACTTCTTCTCCTTCAACAGGAGCTTTAGCAGCTCTAGATATTCTTACTTGAGCAACAACAGTGTTCTCTGGGTGTAAGATAGTACAATTAGGTGCTTGAACTTCACTTACGAATAATTTATCTCCGATTTCTAATCCAGAAATATCTGCCTCAATTGCATCAGGCAAGTTTGCTGGTAATGCTTTTACTTTTAATTTACGATTAGGGAAACGCAAAGATCCACCAATCATTACTCCTGGAGAACTTCCTACTAAATTAACAGGGATTTCCATAGTAACTTCTTTATCGTCAAATAACTGGTAAAAATCAACATGTAATATTTTGTCAGTAACTGGGTGAAATTGAATATCTTGTAAGATACAATTAGTCGCTTTTTCTCCGTCAAGCTCAATCGATGCAGTATATACGTTTGGAGTGTATACTAATGTTTTAAAAGCTTTTTCTTCAGCTGAAAAATGTATAGCGTTTTCTCCTCCGTATAATACGCAAGGCACCTTGTCAGCATTACGTAGTGCTTTTGTAGCCTTCTTTCCTACGCTTTCTCTTTTCGATCCTTTGATTGTAATAGATTTCATTATATATATATTTATTAATATTCTCTTTTAAATGATAAACTGGTCGCTAATCGACTTGTTATCCTGTACTTTACGCATAATATCAGCGAACAAAGGCGCACAAGATACTACTTTTATTTTTGAACTCTCTTTTTTAAGCGGAATAGAATCTGAAACAATCAATTCTAATAATTTAGAGTTCTCTATTTTTTCATAAGCATTTCCTGAAAGTAATGGGTGTGTGATGATAGCCCGCACACTTAAAGCACCTCTTTCCATCATTAAGTCAGCTGCTTTAACAAGAGTTCCTCCAGTATCAATCATGTCATCAACTAGGATTACATTTTTACCTTTAACCTCTCCTATTAGCTCCATAGTGTCAATTACATTTGCTTTTAAACGTTGTTTATAACAAATAACAACCTCACTTTGTAAGTGTTTAGAATATGCATAAGCCCTTTTTGAACCGCCCATATCAGGAGATGCCATGGTGATGTTTTCTAATTCTAAGCTAAGAATATAAGGCATGAAGATAGTAGAGCCAAATAAGTGATCAACTGGTTTTTCAAAGAAACCTTGAATTTGATCAGCGTGTAGATCCATAGTCATAATTCTAGTAGCTCCTGCTGTTTGCAATATGTTCGCTACTAATTTAGCACCAATAGCAACACGTGGCCTGTCTTTACGATCTTGGCGGGCCCATCCAAAATAAGGTATTACAGCAGTAATATGCCTTGCAGATGCTCTTTTAGCGGCATCTAAAATCAACAACATTTCCATCAAATTGTCTGAATTTGGAAATGTAGAGCCAATAATAAAAACACGTCTTCCTCGAACAGATTCTTCAAATGCAGGTTGAAACTCACCGTCACTAAATCTAGAAATGTTGATTTTTCCAAGTTCCGTTCCGTAATGTTTAGCGATGCTTTCTGCAAGTTCAAAACTTTGCGAACAAGCAAATACTTTTGGTCCTAATTGATTCATTGACATACTCTAATGTATTTATTTAAATTTTTGTCATTATTTTAGGCTGCAAAAATATAAATAATTTAAGCGTCTACCTCTTTTTTTTGAATAAAATCAGTGGTAATTCATTTTTTTTTATAAATTTGCATTCCAATTACGAAAAGCCTTGGTGGCGGAATTGGTAGACGCGCTGGATTCAAAATCCAGTTCTTTCGAGAGTGCGGGTTCGATTCCCGCCCAAGGCACAAAGTAAAACCTCAACTATTTCATTATCAATAAGTTGAGGTTTTTTATTTCTGTTTTGTCTCGCATTTAGTAAGATAAATCGTTGGTTTACGACATTCTTTTTTTAAAACAACTCTAGGCTCCGTCAATCAAAAAAGAAATTAAGCCACTCTATTTTAGATTTGGCTGTCTGAATTTTACTGATTAAATCTTCAGGATTTATTCTGATTTATTTTTAAAACCCTATTTCTTCCATATCATTGTCTAGTCTTTTCTCTTCAAGCCCTCCTGGCGTTTACAAAACAATCATTTATTGCTTATATTTACTTAAAAAAGTTATGTTTATACATCTTAAGTTTACAATTCATTAAATTGAACAAAAACAATAAGGAACAAAAGAGAGGAATAAGATTATTTTATACGCAGAAGCTATAGACTTCGTCAACATTGAAAATCCCCTCTCTTTTCTACCTACATTTCGAACAGTTGTTTGAGGCTTTTAGACCTCGTTTTTAAGTAGTAGAAAGTAAAGTAGATAGTTCTTTATTGTTTTTGTTCAATTTAATGAATTGTAAACTTAAGATGTACTGTGGTCTGGTGCGACCTGTTCTATTGTCATTCCACAGAAATAACTGAAGGATAAACTATCGTTAAGTCTATCTTCTACTTCGTAATCGCTTAAACCATACCAACTCTGCAAAAGACACATTTTAAAAAGAAACAAACCATCATAGGAAGGCTTACCAACGGCACTTTTACCCCTGGAATAGTCCTTTGTCTATTATTTTTGAAATGCGATCCCAATCGATAAGAATATTTATTTGACTAAAAAATGTAGCTTTTATCTTTCTTGTACGTAAGTCACAAATGCTATCTGCAAAAG